>CAZDMC010000147.1:406-5704 GCA_964506335.1 uncultured Methylomarinum sp.
ATGGAATTAGTTCAAATTTGATAGCTGGTGATTTTATTAAGGTTGAGAAATGCCGTAAAAGATTAACGAAAGCAATCTGTTTGTTAAGCTAATCAATATTTGGTTTTTTGAAACAAAAATATTGCAATTCATGCCTTTATTTGGCGTAATTGCTAAACAATATTTTTAGGGGGTATCATTATGGTCTATTTTGAAAAAATGCTAACTGCTGGTCAGTTTATTAGAATTGTAAAGCATTCTGTTTTAATGGCGCTCTGTTTGTTGCTCAGCATGCAGATGGTAACACCGGTTTTGGCCATGGAATCTGATATTGAGGCTGAAAAAGCCAAGAAAATCATAGACGACCCCAATATGGCACATGCCGAAGTATTTTTGGGTGACCGCTATCCTTCAGCGGTAGAATGTGCATCTTGTCATCCTGTGCAATACAGGCAGTGGTCAATCTCGCAACATTCTTATGCTCAAATGAGTCCGATTTTTAATGCTATGCAGGGGGCTGTTAGTTCCTTAACCAATGGTACCCTCGGTGATTTTTGTATACGTTGCCACACCCCTGTCGGTATGAATTTAAACGAAAAACCATTTATGAGTAATATTGACCGACACCCAACATCAAGGGAAGGCGTTACTTGTATTGTCTGTCACCGTCTCAGTCAGGCCTATGGCAAGATTAGCGGTCGGTTGGCTATAATTGAAGGGGATATTACCCAACCTATTTACGGACCCACTGGCGATAATGCCGCGCTTATTCATGCTATCGAAAACAAAGGCCTAATTACTGATAAAGATGTGGCAGGTCAAGTGGTTCACGGTAGGGTTGAGCCGTTACTACAGCTATCCACCTCTGGACAGTGTGGCTCGTGCCATGATGTAACCCAACCCAATGGTTTTCGGTTAGAAGAAGCCTTTAGCGAATGGAAGAACTCGCCGGCTAATAAACTAGGTATTTCCTGTCAAGATTGTCATATGGGTAAAGAACCCGGAAAAATCATGGTGCCTAGGGATCATCCGAATTTTGAAAAAGAGAACTATGCTTTCGGTCCCGCTGCTAAAATTGGCGGTCGCTATGAAACAACACCCAGAAAACTAACCAACCATATGTTTGTAGGGCCTGATTTCTCAGTGTTGCCTGCATCTATTTTTCCTTTGAATACCCGAGCCATTATAGAGGAAAGTGAGGTCGGAGATGATACGGCAGAAGGCTTGGCCACGATCCGTGAATGGTTAACCTTTAATATTGATGCCGGCTGGGGAACCGATGAATTTGAAGACAATGTTGCCGATGATTTTGTGTTTCCTGAGCGCTGGGTTTCAGCTGATGAACGTTATGATGCCAGAGAAATTATAGATGAAAATCAGGTGCTTTTAGATGAAATTCGCTTAGAACGGCTTAAACTGCTACGCACTGGTTATGTTATTCAAGACGTTATTACTGATAAAGCAGATAGTGAAGGAATTGAGTTCAGGGTTAAAGTGGGTAATGGTACCAATGGCCACAGTGTTCCCACTGGATTTGATGGCGAACGTTTAGTATGGCTCTATGTTCGGGTAATGGATGCAACAGGCACGGTTATTCATCAATCTGGAGACCTTGATCCAAACGGCGATGTGCGAGACCTTCATTCTGCTTATGTACACAATCATGAACTACCGCTTGATGATCAGCTATTCAATTTGCAATCCAAGTTCCTGACTCTTGCCACAAGGGGAGCGGAACGCGAGCAGGTAATCCCTGTACCAACATCACTTTCGGTAATACCCTTTATAAACCCTGACACAAGGTCTGCTGTCTTATTAGGGCGTCCTACTGGTGCTCGTAAGCACCGTAAAGGGATCGAACCAGGCGGTCATCGATGGGGTGAATATACAGTAGATGAAGATAAAATGACGGGCAAAGGACCGTATAAGGCCGTTATTCAGTTAAAAGCCGCTATGGTACCGGTTAGTTTAATCAATAAAATTAAAGACGTTGGGTTTGATTATGGATTAAGTGCCAGGGATATTGCTGATGCTCTGGTTAAAGGGCATGAAGTGATCTGGGAAAGAGAAATAAAATTTAATATTGATGCTAATCAATTAAGTATGACTAACAATCAATAATAAATCAAAGCTTAAGGGGGCATGTCCATGATATTTAAAGAAAAAAAATTATTATCTTGCGTAGCTGTTGTACTTCTTATTATGGGTTCGCCAATGGCCTTGGCTGCTGGTTACACCATTGATGAACACGGCAATAAAACCAGTCGAATATCTGATGAATCAGCTTTGATTTTGGATGAATCCGTCGTACCGGAAAGACCTTTTCGTTTGGAATTAGGTGCGCCTTTTCTAGGGACAGGGCCTATTAGGCCAGGATATGAACTGCCTGGGGGGCAAATTTTACAACCCTCATTGTTAATATTTGGTACCTTGCGTACAGCAGTTCAGACCTTCAGAAACCCTTTAGGGCCTAGCGGTGATGTTGCATTGTCTGAATGGGCCAATCGTTTAGACATTTTTGCTAATTTGCAACTAACGGCAACCGAGCGCATCCTGATAGGTATGCAACCCTTACATGATAGGGATTTAGCACCTACATTTACAGGCATTAATTTTGGCCCTAACAATGATCGCACAGGTCGAGGCAATGACGGCTATGTCGATAAATTTAATGGTGATATTAGAACCTTTTTCTTTGAAGGCGACCTTGGCGAGATGTTTCCAAACCTGGATCGCAATGACTTTTTAGGCTTGGATATTGGTATCTCGGTAGGCAGACAGCCCTTGTTTTTTCAGGAGGGTTTGTTAATTAATGACACTATAGATTCGATAGGTTTGATTCGTAACAATTTAATCATAGCTGGCGGCTCCAATTTACAAATTACCGGTATCTATGGTTGGAATGGAATCAATAGGGGGGATAATGTTGAACAGGATGAGCAATTGCATCTTTTTGGCTTATTTACACAAATGGATTTGCCAAAAAATACGGTAAGCATAGATCTTGTCTATACACTTGATGACGAGCAAGACAATGATGGTTTTCATTGGGGTGTGAGTTCGAGCCAGAGAATTGGTCATCTCAATACTCATTTTCATATTCTTGGTTCGCATTCATTGGGCTCCAGAATAAATCGTCGTGCAGGTCGAGCCGTTGCTGCGGTGGATGATGGTTATCTTTTATGGGCTGAAACCTCTTTTGTCATGCCATGGTCTGAAGATAATGTGTATTTTAATGCTTTTTGGGGAATTGATAGCTTCAGTTCAGCTGCGCGTGGGCCGGATGTGGGTGGGCCTTTAGGTCGTCATGGTTTGTTATTTGCTGCCCAGGGACTGGGTCGGTATACACCGGCAATATCTAATCAGTCACAAGAAGCCTATGGATTTGCACTGGGTTACCAGATGTTTTTTGATGGTTCTCGCAGACAGATATTGTTTGAAGTGGGGAGTACTGATGGTACTGAGAGTAATAGACCCAGTGTAGTAGCAATTTTAACACGGATTCAACAAGCTGTTGGCCAGCGTTTTGTACTTCAACTAGATGCTTTCTATTCATATACTGATGATAACGGATTTAATGGTGGCAGTGTTGGTCATGATGGCTATGGTCTAAGAAGTGAAATACGAATGAATTTCTAGTATAAGAGGGTTATGTCAGGAATCAGAAATTGCTTGCGTAGTCGTTTTACATTTTAATTCAAATGATTTTGTTTTTAGCTTTGACTAGCTTGTTGTAAGTATTTACTGCAAAAAATCTATTTGGTTTTCTGTTTTTCGAGCAGTCTTTTTTCAAAGTTTTAGTGCCTTGTCGACTCATTAAGACGGCTACTGTATTGTCTTCCCTCTTTTTTAAACACGCGTGGTGAATTTTTATTTTTGGCGTCATCAATAATTGAAACGCTAATAATAATTAAAGTGTGAGGGCTTTGAAACATCCATTAATTTTGTGCAGTATATGCCACTATTATTGTTAATCTAATGCAAAGATTCGGAAATAATGCAATACCAGACACTACTACTGCATTTTCTGTAGAGATGAAGCATTAAATTTGCATAGTGACCGTGCGAAGTATAACATTTAGTGGGTTAGTGGTTGGGATGTGTGGTTTGTCAGGTGGCAATAAAAATAGTGAAAAATTTACTATGAATACCCCCCTGATATTTTAGATGATATCGAAGGTATCATGTGTTTGGCTTGTACTGCAAAAGCAAAAAAGTTATCTTGCTAGGCACATAATTATGTTGATTCATATTTTAATAAATGGCAGGAGAAAAATAATGATAAAAAGTATCAAGCCTGGTGTTCAGGTACAGTGGCTCATAATAAGAAAGTTGCTGGCTTTATCAATAATAGTAGGTGTTTTTGCTATACCGGTAAGTGGTTTTGCAAAAACCAGAAAAGTGGAAGAGACTTTAGGTCCAAAAGCATGTGCTGATTGTCATTCATCATCTGTCAGGGCATGGAAAGGCTCTCACCATTTTAAAACATTTAAAGCTTTACCCAGAAGAAAAGAAGCAAAAATAATTGCTAAAAAAATGGGTATTAAACGCATGAAAAGTGGCAGTGATTGTTTGACCTGTCATTTCACAGAAAAACCGCATAAAAGTAAAACCAAAGTTATTGCTGGCATTTCATGTGAATCATGTCATGGTGGCGGTAAAAACTGGATAGATGTTCATAGTGACTTTGGCGGCAGCGGCGTGAAGGCAGCTGATGAAGCACCTGCACATAAAGTGGAACGATATGCTAAGTCAGAAAGCGCCGGTATGATTCGCCCTTCCAATATATATATGGTAGCAAAAAATTGTTATGGTTGTCACACTGTTCCTAACGAAAAACTGGTTAATGTGGGGGGGCATAAAGCGGGTAGCCCGATTGAACTCGTAGCGTGGAGTCAAGGAGAAGTTCGTCATAATGTTTGGTACAGTGAAGCTAATGATGCTTCCCCTGTAGAACGTTTGAGGCTTATGTTTGTTATCGGTAAAGCACTGGATTTAGAATATGCTTTGCGAGGTATTGCCAAAGCAACTGAAGAACAAACTTATTTTACCGAGATGGTGAGCCGTCAAAAAGCAGCATTAGCTTCAGTAAAACAAATTGCACAAGCAATAGGCAACGCTAAATATAGTTCTATAGCCAGTGCTGTTAATAACGCGGATATTAAAATAAACAATGAAGCGGTTCTACTGCAGGCTGCAGAAAAAATCAGTTCGATAACGATGGAGTTTGCAAAACAATATAATGGCAGTGAATTTGCTGCAATAGATTCAATGTTGCCTGCAGCAGAATCTTACAAAGGCACTGTATTTACCCCTTAG
>CAZDMC010000148.1:0-5694 GCA_964506335.1 uncultured Methylomarinum sp.
CGCATCCATGCTCTCCAATTGAAAAGCATTAACGCCAACTCGGGATAAGTAAAAAGTCTGATCTGGCATAAAGTTTCCCATTGCTCTTATTTCATCTTTAAAATGGTAACGATTTCGTAATACTCGCGCATGAGAAAAAGACCTGCCATCAGTAAATGCAGGGAATTCAAGCGCAATAAGACTAATATTATCCAGGTCACCTACAATATCTTCAATAAGGTCAGAAGGTGCTAGTCTGACCCCTATTTTTCCTGAATGATTATTGAGTAATGACTTTTCATCTTTCCAGCGAGACAACGATACGGTAATATTCCCCTGGCTTATGGCATCATCATCAGCAATATGTGACCAATTATCGTCAATAATTTGTTTGTCTTTAATTATTTTCATGGTTTTAATAAACCGCTTCTTTAAATGGAGTGATGCCGATTCGGTTTACGGTATCTAAAAATATTTCATTATCCTGGCGTTGTTTTATGTAAACCTCCAAAATAGTTTCAATAGTATGGGTGATTTTGTTTTTTGCGACTGCAGGCCCTAAGCGTTGGCCTATCGCAGCATTATTTTCAGATGATCCGCCAAGAGTGACTTGATACCATTCCACCCCTTTTTTATCGACTCCCAGGATACCAATATGCCCCACACTTTGGTGTGCACAGCCATTCATACAGCCTGACATATTAATTTTTAACTCACCAATATCATGCAGATAATCAATATCATCAAGGGCTTCATTGATTTCTTTGGCGACTCCAATAGATCCGGCATTGGCCAGTGAACAAAAATCGAGGCCTGGGCAGCAAATCATGTCTGTTGCTGTACCAATATTGGGTGTGGCTAATGATAGAGCGTCTAATTGTTGCCAAAGTGAAAATAAATCCACTTGTTTGACATCGGCAAGCACCAGGTTTTGTCTATGTGTGGTTCTGGTTTCCCCAAAACTGTATTGGTCGGCAAGCTCAGCGACAGCATCCAGTTGTGTATCAGTAATGTCGCCCGGTGGGGAATCAGGCGCTTTTAAAGAAATATAAACGGCGCGATAACCCGATATTTTGTGTGCTACTGTGTTGAAATTTATCCAGGTATTAAATGCTGAATTTTGTGTTTTACTGGCTTCAAAGCGGGCATCTAATTCTGCTAAAGTTTCATAAGAGGGGGCTTTAAATTGGGCTTGCATATCAGCAATACGGTCTTCACTAATTTCCATTCCATTTTTGATTTGTTGCCACTCTGCTTCAACCCATTCCCTCATTTGCTCTATACCACTTTCTCTGACCAGAATTTTTATCCGCGACTTGTATTTATTATCACGTCGTCCTTTCAGATTATAGACACGAAGAATCGCTTCTAAATAAGACAGTAAATGTTGCTTTTGCAGAAAAGGTCTGATCACTTTTCCAATAATAGGGGTGCGCCCAAGCCCGCCACCGACTAATACTCTAAAACCTGTTTCTCCCGTCTCATTTTTTATTAAATAAAGACCGATATCATGTAATTGAGTGGCTGCTCTATCCTGCTCAGAGCCACTGACTGCGATTTTAAATTTACGAGGTAAATAGGCAAATTCAGGATGTAGCGTTGTCCATTGCCGAATTATTTCACAATAGGGGCGAGGGTCTTCAATTTCATCAGTGCATACACCGGCTAAAGGGTCACTGGTGGTATTTCTTAAGCAATTACCGCTGGTTTGAATGGCATGCATTTGTACGCGGGCTAAATCAGCGAGAATGTCGGGCACATTTTTTAATTCAGGCCAGTTATACTGGATATTTTGCCGCGTCGATATGTGAGCATAATTTTTATCATATTTTCTGGAAATATGGGCCAGCATACGAAGCTGCTGAGAAGAAAGCAGTCCATAGGGAATGGCAACACGGAGCATGGGGGCATGAATCTGAATATACAGGCCATTCATTAAACGTAAGGCGCGAAATTCATTCTCACCGATTTCACCTTTTAAATAGCGTTCGGTTTGCCCTCTAAATTGAGCGACTCGTTCGTTGACTAGGGTTTGATCTTCATCGTTATACTGATACATTTTTTTCGCTGTCTAAAAGCTAATAATCAAGTCATACAATAATATACTGAGATGCTTTAAATGACAAAGCTTATTATATGATGGTAGTATTGGAAGCATTTTTATGTTGCGTTTATACATTATTGTTAGGGGGTTGCTTTGTTACGTTTGATTTTGATTTTTTCAGGCTTGTTTCTGATGCCGGAAATGGCAATGGCAGAAGTCTATGAAGAGGATTTTACTAATCTAGGTCTTACCGGGACAGAAAGAGGTATTTATACGGTTCTGATTTTTATTATCGCTTATGGCTTTGTCATGGCTGAAGAATTCACCGGTATGCGTAAATCCAAACCCGTCATTCTGGCAGCAGGTATTATTTGGGCGCATGCCGCTATTTTGGCGGCTGAGAAGGGCGTTTCTGTCGAACAACTGCATGAGGCTTTTGAATACAATCTAGCAGAATTTGCAGCTTTAATGTTGTTTTTGCTGGTTGCCATGACCTATATCAATGCCATGGCTGAACGTAATGTATTTGAGGTCTTGCGTTCATGGATGATAAGAAAAAAATTCAGTTATAAGCAATTGTTTTGGGTAACGGGCATTATTACTTTCTTTTTATCCTCAGTGGCTGATAATTTAACTTCTGCCTTATTGGTAGGCGCAGTCGTGTTGGCGGTAGGCAAAGATAATGACAAGTTTGTTGCTATTGGTTTAGTAAATTTGGTTGTGGCAGCAAATGCCGGTGGCGCATTTAGTCCTTTTGGAGATATTACCACTTTAATGGTTTGGCAAGCAGGCTACGCTGAGTTTTTTGATTTTTTTGAGTTATTTATACCTTCAGTGGTTAACTATGTGATCCCCGCTGCATTTATGTATATGGCTTTACCTGATGCGCAGCCTATGGCAGTCAATGAAGATGCTGTTTCGCTTAAGCCCGGTGCTATTCAGATTTGTGTGTTGTTTGCATTAACTATTGTTACTGCAGTGAGTTTTAAACAAGTTTTACATTTACCTCCCTTTATGGGCATGATGCTAGGCTTATCTGTATTAATGATTTATGGCTATAGCATTAATAGAACATATGAAAATGAGTCGTTTGATATTTTTAATAAAATCCGCGATGTCGAGTGGGATACTTTGTTTTTCTTCTTTGGGGTGATTTTCGCAGTAGGTGGTTTAGGGTATATTGGATATTTAGAGCTTATTTCAGGTGCAATGTACGATGGTTTAGGCGATACCACCGCTAATATTTTAGTCGGAATTATTTCTGCTATTGTTGACAATATCCCCGTGATGTTTGCGGTATTAAACATGAATCTTGAGATGGACTTGTATCAGTGGATGCTGGTTACTCTGACCGCAGGTACTGGCGGCTCGCTATTATCCGTAGGTTCTGCTGCAGGTGTTGCACTGATGGGGCAATCAAACCATAAATATACTTTTTTTAGTCATATGAAATGGACGCCAGTGATTGCATTAGGCTATTTTGCCAGCATTGTGGTTCATTATTTAATTAATGGCTAACAAACTCGGTATGAAAAAAGTGAAGTAAAGTGTAGGCTGCAGCACTTTACTTCCTTGCTGTCTGAATACGAGGAGTAGCAGATTAAGCTGCTCAATGAGGTGATTTGTTGTCAACCTTTCCCTTTCGATTATTTTTAACAAGACAGCCTCTAAAATGAATTGTGATGAATTAGTACCGTTCTGAGGGATGAAAATTTTTTCAGATCCACTATTATGCTAACAATTTCTTTTACGACGCATCAAGAAGTTGTCTGCACGGGTGTAGCTGGTTTTCAGTTATTAGATTGTTTTACCAGCCATTCAACAAGTTCGTTTTCTTTTACAATACCCATATGTCGAATTTCCTGATTATCGCGACCAAAGAAATGCGTGGCAGGTAATTCTCCACGCCAGCGTTTGTTGACCTTGTAATAAATTTTTTCTGGAAACTGTTCAGCAAACACCCAGGTCTGCTTTAATTTAAGCTGACTGCGATTGAGTACATCAATTACGATCTCGTCCTCCAGAAAAGGATCAGTGGCTACTATTATCAATTCTACATCCGGATATTGTTTATAGAGTTTTCCAAATAGAGCCAGCTCTTTCATGCAATAACTACAACTTTCTGACCAGAATATCAAAATAAAAGGCTTATTCTGACGCTGGTTTTTTATTTCTGTAAAACTATTTTTAGTAAAAGGCAAAATAGTCAACTCAGCTTTAGCGATATTGATAGTCAGTACTAATAGAATCGAAAATAGCAAAAAACGGTAATTTTTCATAATTTACAATACTTTTTTCGCTAAAGTCTGTTGCTGTCCATCATTTTCAGTCCAGACCGCCAGAAAGCCCTTTTCTGTTTTAACAATAACTGGATGTGTAGAACGCATTCCGGCTTTTGAAATCTGTCTGGGTTGAGACCAGCTATTACCCCGGTTTGCTGATTCAGCAACAAATACCGCCAGTCCATCTTCACTCATCATATCCCATACTGTGACAACACGACCGTTATTGTGGGCAGCAATGTCGGAATGGATAGCCGATTCATCACCTAATGGCAAGGCTGAAAACCAGTTTTTTCCGGCATCGTCAGAATAGGAATAATGGATACCCAGATGTTCTGGATGTCCTGTTCCTACCACAGCATGCATCCGTTTTTTACCCATGGTGTTTTGAAAATCAAAACCGCCACCAATATGAGGGCAGCCGTCAAATTGCCAATTAAAAGCGCCGACGTGATTTAAGCGTTGCCAGTGTTGCTGGGAGTTAATCACACCGATGGATAAATCAGAAGGTTGTTTATCCCGATAAAGCACATAGGCATTTCCTTTAGCATCAGTATTTATGGTATTCCAGCAACATGAGCAGGTTAAATCATCTAAAGATTGATTGCTTTGCCAGCTTAATCCACCATCGCTAGATCGCGCATAGCGTAACCCTTGTGAAGCATTTACATCAGAACGACTTTTTCGGCTATCTAGCCAGACAGCATGTAAAGCGTGTTTATCCGCCGTCAGGTCAATATAGCCATGAGGGCCTTTTTTCCAGTCGGGCGGTGCATCAGTATATTGCCAGCTTTGACCATTATCAGTTGAACGAGCCGCCAGCATAGACCCTGCATTAAAGCGAGCTGTTTGCTCAAATTTTGTCCAGGCGATCACAATATTTTCTTCTTGTGCTGTTATTTGCGCATCATTGCCACGGCTCATTCTGACTGGCAGATTGTCATCATTTAAAACTTTACTGGCTTCTGACCAGCTAATGCCACTGTCCTGTGAATATTGATACCAAAGTGTTGTTTTTCCTTGTTGATGTTGACCTGTTAATAAATGCAGTCGATTATTGTAGTTTACAAGGTCAACACTGATAACACCTTCTGGCTTGCTTTTATGTTGGCGTTTTTTATGAGGTTTATGCTCTACAGTTTTGTTCTCTTCAACAGCGTGTGAAACTGCTTTCACAGTGTCAGACTTGCTTGAACAGGCTACAAGTCCCATTAATATGAATGGAATAGATAATAATGATTTATTCATTTTAGGGTATGTGGTATTGCTATTGTTGCTAAATAAAAAAAGCCCTCTTCTAAAAAAGAGGGCTTTGCCAGGTTTTAATAGGTGTTAATATTAAATGTCAAAACCGATGTTGGCAAAAAAAGTTCTTTGTGGATAGGGGTG
>CAZDMC010000149.1:0-5662 GCA_964506335.1 uncultured Methylomarinum sp.
CCCTAATGCCTCAAGAATTGATTGATTGGGATAAAACACCCGAAGTAGGGAATGAGGAATGGTAAGGAAAGCAATATTTGATAGAGGGGATATTGTAAGATTGTGTTTAAACCCTACAGCAGGAAAAGAAATTACGGGGGATTATCGTCCTTGCCTAGTTTTATCACCGAAAGCATTTAACCGTCTTGGCATCACACTCATTGCGCCCATTACTCAAGGCGGTAACTATGCCAGAGTAGAGGGATTCACGGTTACATTAATGGGTTCAGGTACAGATACGCAAGGTGTTGTATTAATCAGCGGCATACGAATGGCTGACTTGATAGCTCGTAAAGCAACCAAAGTCGAAACTGCTCCATCTGAAATTGTTAATGAAGTTTTAGCTATTCTAGCCACTCTGGTTGAACCAAAATAGCGGAATCTGATGAATAATAAATGGAAAGATTTAATATTGTGGGGTGAGATCGAAATAACTTGGTTTATGCCAAAGAAAAACGGGCTAAAGTTGCAATAAATAACGGATACACAGAGAACAAAATGAAACAGTGGATTGTTGAGCGGCATTTGGAAAAAGAATGTTTAGAACCTGTTCAATATTTACTGCACCACTGCTTGGGCGGTGCTGGAAAGCCTCATTGACTCCGTGTAAACTCCGGTTTCTGTGCTCCGTCCGCACACAACTGACAGCGGTTCGCAACGATCTTGAACAGGTTCTTAGGCATGTATAAGTTATTTATTTCTCATTCCTTAGCTGGGTAGATAGAAGGGTTGATGCAGAACCAGATTTTATGATTTTTTGTTTTTGGTCTTAAAACGGATGGCTCCGATTAAGGCTAAAGCAATTAAAGAGCCTGGAGTCACAATTGCCGCTGCTACAGCTGCAGAAATCTTAAGTTTATCTTGTGGGCTTGTTGCTGTGGATGATTTTTTTTCTATAGGATAACGAATAGCACCACATGCATGACATAGGGGCGTTTCTTTTTCTTCTTTAGCTCCGCAAAAAGTACATTGTGGCATATTTTTTAACCAAACTTATTGTTATTGTTATATCCAGCAATTCGATAATAACAGAAAAAGTAATTGCAGTTAGTCTGGATTATTTTCCTTGAGTCTTTGCTGGTTTCTCCATTCTCGGTGATTAATCATAATTTTCAGAACTTCCTGTGGGTCATCCGTTATTTTGATCAAATCCAGATCTTTTGCAGAAATTGTTTCATATTCAATTAATATAGACTTTATCCAGTCAAGCAAGCCCTGCCAAAAATGGCTGCCAAATAAAATTAATGGAATGGGATGAATTTTGTGGGTCTGCATTAGTGTTAAAGACTCAAATAACTCATCTAAAGTTCCAAATCCTCCCGGCATACAGACATAGCCCATAGAGTATCTGATAAACATGACTTTACGCACAAAGAAATAGCGAAAATCTAATCTCAGGTTTTGATAGGGGTTCGGTTGTTGTTCCATTGGAAGTTCAATATTAAGACCAATAGAAAGCTGTTTTTGAAGCTCGGCACCTTTGTTGGCGGCTTCCATGATTCCAGGCCCACCGCCACTGATAATGGCAAAGTCGTTCTGTGCGAGCAATTCAGCAATGTCTACCGTTGTTTTATAATAAGGATGACCTGGTTTTAGCCGTGCCGAACCAAAAATCGAGATAGCATCTGGCAGACCCGATAGCCGGTCAAAGCCTTCAGTAAATTCGCTAATAATTCTGAAAACACGCCAGGACTGGTCGCCTTTCAGGTCAATGATGTTATCGGTATTGCAATTATTTCTTTTGTACATCATGGCTTGCCTTTGTTTCAGAGGATTATTTAAAAGTATGAATGATTTTTCCTGATTGTAATGTATGGGTCACTCGACCTTCGAGCGTTGTTCCCCAAAAAGGCGTATTTTGTCCGGCACTTTTCCAGTTTTGTTGATTAACTTCCCAGCTTGATCTTGCATTAAATATGCAAATATCAGCACTAAAGCCGGGAGTTAAGGCGCCGCTTTGAATGCCTAAAATTTCAGCGGGGTTTTTAGTCAGACAGGCAATGCCCTGGGTTAAAGTGATGGCATTTTCTTTTACCAGTTTGAGCATTAAAGGCAATAATGTTTCTATTGAGGAAATGCCCGGTTCCGTTTCTGGAAAAGCACCTAATTTCGCATCTAAATCATGGGGTTGATGATCCGAACAAATGGCATTGATAGTGCCGTTTGCCAAGCCTTCTCTGAGTCGCTGCTGATCTTTTACGGTTCTAAAGGGAGGCAGGACATGGTAAGAACTATTAAAGGGTTCAATGTCATCTTCAGTGAGATGTAATTGGTGAATGGCAACATCTGCACTAATGTTGAGGCCATATTTTCTAGCCTGTTGAATTTTTATCACAGCATTTTTACAACTTATTTGACTAAAATGCAGTCTGCAACCGGTGAGGTCGGCTAATTCCAGACACTGTGCCACGGCAATGGATTCAGAGGCTTCCGGGATGCCTGGCAGACCATAACGTGTAGAAAAAAAGCCTTCATGAACACAGCCTTTATTATTCAGCGAAAGCTCCACGGGATGATGTATCAGTAATAAATCGTGGCTACTGGCATATTCCATAGCTCTGCGTAAAACCAGCAAATTGGCTAGCGGTGCATTGGCATTGCTGACGGCGAGACAGCCTGCCTGTTTTAATGCAGCCATAGCGCTTAGTTCTGTACCAGCTAATTGCTGGGTTAAGGCGGCAATAGGATAAATCTGGGAATAATTGGCTTTTTCCGCTTTATCACTAATTAATTCAGTGACTGCCTGGGTATCAATAACCGGGTTAGTATCAGGCGGTAAACACAGGCTTGTTACACCCGCACTTGCCGCTGCTATTGTTTCACTTTGAAAGGTACCTTTATGCGATTGACCAAGCTCCCTTAAACGAACGCTCAAGTCAATAAATCCAGGACAGACAATGCTGTTAGTCGCATCAATATTAATATCAGCGGTAAAATCAGCAAGGGGATCGATTGCAGAAAGTATTTTGCCATCGGCAATATAAAGCGATCCTGTTTGAGTTACATTATTGGCAGGATCAATAATCTGTCCGTTAGCGATGTGTATTTTGCTCATACCACATCTCCCTTGTTTTGCAAAGTTAGGGACATAATAGCCATACGCACAGCTATGCCATTGCTGACTTGGCGTAAAATGACAGATTGTGAGCCATCAGCAATAGCTGATGCAATTTCCACGCCCCGATTAATAGGGCCAGGGTGCATAACAATAGCATCTGCTTTGGCCAGTTTGAGTCGTTCTTCCGTTAACCCAAAACAATTAAAATACTCTCTTTCGCTGGGAAGTAATGCAGAAGTCATTCGTTCTTTTTGTAGACGCACCATGATAATGACATCTAAATCATCCAGGCCTTTTTCTATATTATTAAATACCTTGACACCTAAGCGTTCAACCTGTGAAGGCAGTAATGTTTTGGGCGCAACCACTCTGATTTCTTTTACCCCTAGAATATTAAGTGCCTGAATTTGTGATCGTGCGACGCGTGAATGTAAGATATCACCAATGATAGCCACTTTTAGCGGTTTAAAGTCATGCTTGTATTGCCGGATAGTAAACATATCCAGCATGGCTTGTGTCGGGTGGGCATGTTGTCCGTCACCGGCATTAATCACGCTAATATGAGCTGCGGCATTTTGCGCAATAAAATGACCGGCACCACTAATCGCATGTCTGACCACAAACATATCGACATGCATGGCTTCCAGATTACGAATGGTATCTAGCAAACTTTCACCTTTAGAGGTGGCTGAAGTTGCAATGTCGATACTGATAACATCCGCTGATAATCGTTTGGCGGCTAATTCAAACGTGGTGCGAGTACGAGTGCTGTTTTCAAAAAACAAGTTGACGATGGTTTTACCGCGTAACAGCGGAACCTTTTTAACCTGTTGTTGAGATATACCCAGAAATGATTCTGCACTGTCCAGTATTTCAGTCAGAATTTTCCGATTTAATCCTTCAATGGTGATGAAGTGTTTAAGCCGTCCTGCTTTGGTGAGCTGCAAATTAGCCATGATTTATGCAACGCTTAATTGCTGGTCAAATGATTGAATATATATACCCAGTGGGTCAGGGCCTGTCAGTTTTATTCTTTCACCTGCTGGTAAGGTTATACTACAACCAGAACAGTCAGGTCTAAGAGGGACTTGCCGTCCATCTCGTTCTATTAATACACCTAAAATGACTTGATTTGGCCTGCCATAATCAAAAATTTCATTGAGTGCGGCTCTGATGGTTCTGCCCGTGTAAAACACATCATCAATCAAAATAATATCTCGTCCTTCCATATATGTTGGAAGCTGGCTGGGTTTTACTTTAGGATTAATGCCTAATTGAGAAAAATCATCCCGATAAAAAGAAATGTCCATAGTTCCCAAGGGTTCTTTTATAGCCAATCGGTGATGGAGTTTTTCGGCCACCCAGACGCCACCGCTATGAATGCCTATCATCACAGGATCATTTAATTGTCTTGTTGAAATCAGCTGGATAAGCTCTGATTCCAGTTTGCTTAATAAAGCAGGTATATCTAGTGAATTATCGGTCATCAGTTTTTGCTTGATTATTTAACCAGCTTTGTAAAATAAGTTGAGCAGCCAGTTGATCCTGAACTTCCCATAGTTTACTCGCGCTGAGATGAAGCTCATCAAATAATAGCTGTTTTGCTTCAAAAGTGGAGAGAGCTTCATCCATTGGGTAAACAGGGAGATTATAACGTCCTTGTAATTGTCTGCAGAATTTTAACATTTTAGGGGTAATGATATTATCAGTGCCATCGGCCTGTCTGGAAATACCGACCACTAAACCGGCTGGTTGCCATTCCTTAATGAGTTGGGAAATAAATTCCCAGTGCGGCTTTTGATTAATCGATTTTAAGGTTTTAAGTGGGCTGGCAATTGCTGTAGTCGTTTGACCCACAGCTGTGCCTATTTTTTTATTACCAAAATCAAAACCCAGATAAGTGTCTGATTTTATTTTAGCGGCCAGTGGATCTATCTTAGCCATGGCCTGCCGGTGTGGTGAGTTGAGTAATATCAATACCAATCTGCTTAGCGGCAGTGTCCCAGCGCTGTTGAGCGGGGGTGCTGTATAAAATATCAGGTTCACAGGGGGTGGTTAACCAGGCATTATTGATAATTTCTTGTTCAAGTTGTCCTGCGCCCCAGCCAGCATAACCTAAAGCAACCAGATATTCATCAGGCCCTTCGTTATTAGCAATCGCTTCAAGAATATCACGAGAACTGGTGAGTGAGGTGGTATCGGAAATGGCAATAGATGAATCCCAGGCTTGAGTACTTTTGTTATGAATAATAAAACCACGTTCCTGTTGCACAGGGCCGCCTGCAAATATGAGGGTATCTTTTATTTGTTGTGATGGGGTGTCAATCTGCATTTGCTCAAAAATATTTCCCAGTGTCATGTCGGTGGGTCGATTAATAACAATGGCCAGCGCACCTTCTGCATTATGCTGACAAAGATAACTCACAGTATGAGAAAAATTGGAGTCATGCAGATTAGGCATGGCTATTAAAAATTGATTATTAAAGTATTGTGCTGTTTTTGTTTTCATTATCCTAGATAAATCAGTTGACCGCTTACACTTGTGTATAAGCCATAGTAAAGTCT
>CAZDMC010000150.1:0-5592 GCA_964506335.1 uncultured Methylomarinum sp.
CGGAGTATACATAGCTTGCTATGCGCCTATTTCTATGCCTTGAATACGAATAAAAATCCTGCGCTAGTTGTCGAACTTATTCCGTGCGTGTTTCGTAAGTTTAGTCATGAGAGGGTGCTCATGGTGTTGGAAAATATAAGTTTACGAGTGGGAACAAAGGTTACAGCGCCTATTTTATAATGAAACCTTATCTAGTGTCAAAACTTGTTCGACTTTTTTGCATTGTAAATTTAATGATGTAGATAAGAAAAGGTGAGAGTCCCTTTATGAGCTTATTTTACTAATTTTAAAATTAGTATTTGACGACTTATTTATAACAGAGCTATCATCGTGACGCTTGATTGATAAAGTTTTTGAGAAATATAAAGAAGTGATTGTTTTTCTATTCTTAGCTTGTTTTCTATGTTTATTTTAAGAAAAATGAATCAAGTAATTGTTTATTAGGGATATATTGCTATACGCGTACCTAATAAAACAATAATGAATAAAAAAGAGTTGGACGAGAGCATGTCTTGCATGATGTGTTTCTTAAAAACAACCATAGGAGAGTGCAAGAAATAGATTGATCGTTTCTGTTTTTTTGTTGGCTTTAGCTGTGTACAGATAAGTGTTTTTCAGCATGGACTGTGCTTGCTATTCAGTAATGAAAGCAAAAAACTAAATTCGTGTCGTTTTATTTTATTGTCTTTCTAATATCAAGGGGTTTAAAACCTATAACCATTCAAGAGAGGCATGGTATGAAAGAAAAAGTTGCTTTAACATCACTTAGCGGTCAATACAGTTTATTTTCTCAAGTTTTTAAAAAGATTCAGGTTTTATTATCTGTTTTATTTCTTAGTGCCATTTTGCCCTCAACGGTATCAGCACATAGAGGATCACCCAGTGAAGTAGATACTTGCCGGATTTCGGTAGGCAGTGAAGTTATCCATTTTACCGCATATACTGCATTAACGGGGGGAACGGGCTTGTGTCAAGTAATTCCTTATGTTGGCCCTGCTGATCTGGTTTTTGACTATGAAGGTCAAAAGTTGCGTCATACCACAGTAGAGTTTGAAATCACCAAAGAACCCGAAGGAACGCGCGTTTTTTATCAGGCACCGGAAAAAATTGCAAAAGGAACGGTCGATGCTAAAGTTGATTTTACCCCTTATGGGGAAGGCAATTATCTGGCTCATATAACCATAGAACATGAAGGTCGAAAATTAGACTCTCATTTACCTTTTTCAGTAGGACTGGAATCGGTAGAAGGGGGAATGTCAGTGATGTTAATTATATTAATCACTATTCTTGTTGTTGCTCTTATTGCTATGCTGGTGATGTCGAGGTCAAAAAAGAATCAGGCAGGTTCTGCTGCTGAGTAAGCCTTAATATTATTGTAATCTTTTTCTTTGTACTCATAATAGCTGTATTGAAAATTATGGCTATATGAGTATTTTATAGACCCTATCTAAAACTAACCCATTGCTTCAATTGATAAAAAAGTTTGAACGTGTAATTGCTCAGTTGGCATTTGCTGTCGATGTGAGGAAAAAGTGAAAAAAAATTTAGACTTAAATGAGCGTTCACTTCATTTATTAAAAACTTTAGTTGAGCGCTATATTCATGATGGTCAGCCGGTAGGCTCTCGCGCCTTATCTAAAGATGCTGGAATTAAACTCAGTCCGGCCACCATTCGTAATGTCATGTCAGATCTTGAGGATTTAGGTCTGGTTCATTCGCCACATACTTCTGCCGGAAGAGTGCCCACTGTTAGCGGCTACCGTTTTTTTGTTGATTCTTTATTAACTGTAAAGCCACTGCAAATAAAAGAAATTCATCAGTTGGATGAACAATTCAAGAATGTCGAAAATACGGCGGATATAGTCAGTCGTGCATCAAGTTTATTATCCGAAGTGACAAAAATGGCAGGTGTGGTTACTTTGCCGAGGCGTGAAGTCACCTGTTTGCGGCATATAGAATTTTTAGAGCTATCTCATACTAGAATATTAGTGATTTTTGTCACTAATGAAGAAGAAGTTCATAACAAAATCATTCATACCTCAAAAAAATTCAGTCAAGCAGAGCTTGTGCAAGCCGCAAATTATTTGAATACTGTCTATTCTGGACGTAGCCTGTCAGCAGTACGCGAAGCCGTATTGAATGATTTACAAGAAGATCAGCAACAGCTTAATCAAGGCATGATTGATGCTGTTAAAATTGCGCAAATGGCATTTGAACAACCGCAAAAAGAGGACTATGTGCTTTCAGGTGAAACCAATCTGATGAGCTTTAATGAATTGTCAGGAACTGAGCATTTAAAGCAATTATTTGATGCATTTAGTCAGAAACAAGGTGTTATTCATTTATTAGACCAATGTTTGCTTGCAGAGGGTGTACAAATTTATATAGGTGAGGAATCCGGCTACCAGGCTTTTCAGCAATGTAGCCTGGTGACTTCTACTTATGCCATTAATGATGAAACAGTGGGCGTCCTAGGAGTAATCGGCCCGACGCGTATGGCTTATGAAAAAGTCATTCCATTTGTTGATGTCACCGCAAAATTATTAGGTTCAGCCTTGAATCCTAAGTGAAAGTCCCCATGATACATAGCATTGTAAAAAAGTATTATTTGGAGTTTTAATATGAGTAATGGAAAAAATAGGTCTGAAGAAAAATCAGATAGCGAGCTGATTGAAGAAGTTCTTGAACAAGTGATCGGAAATGAACAAAAAGATCTGCCTGAAACTGATGAAGTTGTTGCAGAAACAGCCAATGATGATGCTGAGCCCGAAATAGCAGCGCTATTGCTAGAAGATTTGCAAAAACAATTAAAGCAAGCCGAAAAAAAAGCAGAAGAAAACTGGGACAAAGCGGTACGTGCACAAGCTGAAATGCAAAACCTGAAAAGAAGGACACAAAAGGATTTGGAAGATGCCCATAAATATGGTCTGGAGCGATTTGCCAAAGAATTGCTTTCTGTTCTTGACAGTCTTGAGCTGGGTATTCAGGCATCGACTAGTGATAATCCCGAAGTAGTTGCTTTAAGAGAAGGCAGTGCATTAACTATTAAACAGTTTGAATCGGTTTTTGCTAAATTTAATATAGAAGCAATAAACCCTGAAGGACAGCCTTTTAATCCGGAATTACATCAGGCGATGACGATGCAACCCAGTGCTGATGTAGAACCTAACAGCGTACTCAATGTTTTTCAAAAAGGCTATGTTTTGAATGGTCGTTTGCTTCGTCCCGCCATGGTTGTGGTCTCTCAAGCCGTCAAACCCCTTGATACTCAAGCAGATAAGCCGGCAGATGATTCAATAAACCTGGATGAACAGGCTTGAAATTAACCAAAGCAACCTCATATAGATAGCAACGAAATAAATTAAAAGTCTGGAGAATCAAATGGCTAAAATTATTGGAATTGATTTAGGAACTACTAATTCATGTGTGGCCGTATTAGAAAACGGCACCTCAAGAGTCATCGAAAATAGTGAAGGTGCGCGTACAACACCTTCCATTGTTGCCTTTACCGGTGATGATGAAGTATTGGTTGGGCAATCGGCAAAACGTCAGGCAGTGACTAACCCCGAAAATACCTTGTTTGCGATTAAACGATTAATCGGTCGCCGCTTTAAAGATGCTGTGGTGCAAAAAGACATCAAAATGGTGCCTTATAAAATCGTAGAAGCTGATAATGGCGATGCATGGGTTGAGTGCCACGGTAAAAAAATGGCCGCACCAGAAGTGTCTTCGCGGATATTAATGAAGTTGAAAAAAGATGCTGAAGCTTATTTGGGTGAAGAAGTCACTGAAGCTGTGATTACCGTTCCTGCCTATTTTAATGACTCTCAACGCCAGGCCACAAAAGATGCTGGCCGTATTGCCGGTCTAGAGGTAAAACGGATTATTAACGAGCCAACAGCTGCGGCATTAGCATTTGGCATGGATAAGCCACAAGGCGATTCAACCATTGCCGTATATGATTTGGGTGGTGGTACCTTTGATGTCTCTATTATCGAAATTGCTGAAATTGAAGGCGAACATCAATTTGAAGTATTGGCAACCAATGGTGATACCTTTCTAGGCGGTGAGGATTTTGATTTAAGAATTATTGATTTTCTTGCGGACGAGTTTAAAAAAGACAATGGTATTGATTTACATAATGATCCATTAGCATTACAACGTCTTAAAGAGGCGGCAGAAAAAGCTAAAATTGAATTGTCATCTACAGAACAGACTGATATTAATTTACCTTATGTAACGGCTGATGCAGCTGGACCTAAGCATTTGAATGTTAAATTAACCCGTGCCAAGCTGGAATCACTGGTTGATGATTTAATCGAAAGAACCAAAGGGCCTTGTGAGCAAGCATTGAAAGATGCGGGCTTATCCGCATCAGAAATTGACGATGTGATTATCGTTGGTGGCCAGACGCGTATGCCTAAAGTACAAGAAGTGGTAGAAAGTATTTTTGGTAAAGAGCCGCGTAAAGATGTCAATCCTGATGAAGCGGTTGCTTTAGGTGCCGCGATTCAAGCCGGTGTTTTAGGGGGTGATGTTAAAGATGTATTATTACTGGATGTGACTCCGCTATCGCTAGGTATTGAAACCATGGGCGGCGTGATGACCAAGTTGATTGATAAAAACACGACGATTCCAACCAATGCCTCGCAAGTGTTTTCTACAGCGGAAGATAATCAAACTGCTGTGACTGTTCATGTTTTACAAGGTGAACGTGAAGTGGCCGGTGGTAATAAATCATTAGGTCGCTTTGATTTGTCTGATATTCCACCTGCACCACGAGGGATTCCTCAGGTTGAAGTGTCATTTGATATTGATGCCAATGGTATCTTGAATGTGTCAGCAAAAGATAAAGCAACCGGTAAAGAGCAATCTATTGTGGTAACTGCATCCAGTGGCCTATCTGATGGAGAAGTCGATCGCATGATTAAAGATGCGGAAGCGCATGCGGATGAAGATAAAAAAATAACTGAACTGGTTTCTGCCAGAAATTCAGCAGAGGGCATGATTAATGCCACTGAAAAATCAATGGAAGAATTAGGCGAGCAAGTTAGTGCTGATGAAAAAACAGGGATTGAAGCCGCGATTGCTGAACTTCAGGAAGTTCTGAAAGCGGATGATAAAGAGGCTATTGAAGCTAAAACAAAGGCTTTGACTGAATTGTCTGGTAAATTAGCTGAACGTGTTTATGCACAAAAAGCAGAAACAGAAGGCGCATCGGCTGAATCAAATTCAGATGCAACAAAAGAATCTGCTGAGGCTGACAATGATGTGGTTGATGCTGAATTTGAAGAAGTTAAAGACGACGATAAGAAATAAGTCGTTCCTGGGTCGCAAACAGCATCCTGCTTCAAGCGACACTCGCACTTCCATGTGCTTCGCAAGTGTTGATTGTGAAGTTTGTTTTTCCTGAAATTAGGATATAAAAAAACCGCCGGTTTTTGCTGGCGGTTATTTACGTTATGGCAAAAGAAGATTTTTATAAAATACTGGGCGTTAATAAAAATGCCAGTGATGCTGAATTAAAAAAAAGCTATAAACGCTTGGCAATGAAATTTCATCCTGACAGGAATACAGATGATTCTGCACAGG
>CAZDMC010000151.1:0-5558 GCA_964506335.1 uncultured Methylomarinum sp.
AGACAGACAAAAAGACAAGCAAGGTGGTGGGTTATTTATTGCGAGTTGCCTAAGTGTAGGGTGGATAAGCGATGGTGCCCCACCATTTCAAAAGCATGTCGGATTACACTACCGCTTTTCTAAGCTATCTTTATGCTTAGTTGATATGCAAATAAAAAAGCGATTTATCCATTATATCGTTGAAAAATAAGGGTGGCGTTAGTCCCACCAAAACCAAAACTATTCGACATAATAGTATTTAATGTCACATTATCCTGACGTTCTCGCACAATGGGAATACCTTCTGCGCCAGGGTCTAGTTGATTTATATTGGCAGAGGCGCTCAAAAAGTTCTGTTCCATCATCAATAATGAATAGATTGATTCATTAACACCCGCAGCACCTAAAGCATGTCCCGTTAAGGATTTTGTTGAGCTCACCTTCGGCACATTATCATTGCCAAATACTTTTCGTAAAGCTTCAAGCTCTCGAGTATCACCTATCGGAGTACTGGTACCATGAGCATTAATATAATCAACGTCACCTTCTACTGTTGCCAGAGCCTGTTGCATACAACGAACGGCACCTTCTCCTGATGGCTGCACCATATCATAACCATCAGATGTTGCACCATAGCCCACCAGTTCTGCAATAATTTTAGCACCACGGGCTTTGGCGTGCTCTAGCTCTTCAATAACTAATACGCCACCACCGCCAGCAATGACAAATCCGTCTCTTGTTTCGTCATAAGCTCTTGATGCTGTTTCAGGCGTGTCATTATATTTTGATGATAAGGCTCCCATGGCATCAAATAATACCGATAAAGACCAGTGAAGCTCCTCACCACCGCCGGCAAAAACAACATCCTGTTTTCCCATCTGTATCAGTTCCATAGCATGACCAATACAGTGAGCGCTAGTGGCGCAGGCAGAACTAATAGAATAATTCACACCTTTGATTTTAAACGGTGTTGCTAAACAAGCAGTATTAGTACTACACATGGTTCGAGGAACCATATAGGGCCCCACTCTTTTTACCCCTTTTTCTCTAAATATATCCGCTGCTGCAACCACATGTGCAGTCGAAGGGCCGCCTGAACCCATCACTAAACCGGTACGAAAATTTGAAACCTGATTTTCGTTCAATCCAGAATCATCAATCGCCTGTTGCATGGCTATATAATTATAAGCCGCACCATCCCCCATAAAGCGTTTGACTTTACGATCAATAAATTCATTCAAATCTATATTAATTTCCCCATGAATATGGCTTCTAAAGCCCATTTCTTCATAGACATCGGCATGGACTATACCTGATTTTCCTTGCTTAAGTGATTCCAGAACTTCATCCCGATTATTTCCAATACTAGAAACAATACCTAAACCTGTTACTACAACTCTTTTCATTAGATAACCTCTAGAAATCCTGGGTGGATGTAAATAATCCAACCCGGAGATCTTTTGCCTGGTAAATTGTTTTGCCATCTACTTCCATTGTTGCATCGCCAATTCCCATGACTAATCTGCGCATAATGACTCGTTTAAGGTCTATTTTATAAGTGACTTTTTTTGCTGTGGGTAATACTTGTCCGGTGAATTTTACTTCACCACAACCTAAAGCACGACCTTTTCCTGGCCCACCTGACCAGCATAAGAAAAATCCAATTAATTGCCACATGGCATCAAGACCCAGGCAACCTGGCATCACTGGGTCACCTTGAAAATGACAAGCAAAAAACCATAAATCTGGATTTATATCTAATTCAGCAATAATCTTGCCTTTACCAAAAAGACCGCCTTCATCTGAAATATGAGTGATTCGATCCATCATTAGCATATTTGGTAGTGGCAATTGCGCATTTTCAGACCCGTATAATTCCCCTCTTCCTGACATTAACAATTCTTCACGCGTAAAACTATGCTGTTTTTCCATTCAATATCTACCTGGCTATTCTTCTTATAAATTATTAGATATTATACCTTGCACAATCTCATCACGGAAATTTTAGTGAGGCAGCTTGCAATAAAAACTCGGTTATTTGTATAGCTTTTATTAGCCAGGGTTTACTTTTTGGGTAAAGTCCTTCATTGTCAAACCCGTTAAACCCAGCCTTTTTTGATAAATCAAAGCATAAGTTAAAACTGCTGAAACATAGGCTCTGGTTTCTTTAAAGGGTATGGTTTCAATCCAGATATCAGCCGCTATGGGTTCTTTTTGAGGTAACCAGCGATTGACTCTACTCGGCCCGGCATTATAGGCCGCCGCCGCTAAAGCATAGTGACCCTTAAACTGATCAAGCAATTGTTTATAATAATAGGTGCCATATTCGATATTGGTTGATGGGTCAAATAAGCGTTTTATATTGCCTAATCGCTGGTTTAATTCTTTGGCTATTTGTTGACCTGTTTTTGGCATGATTTGCATTAATCCTCGTGCGCCTACTGGCGACCTGGCTTTTTCATTAAATGCACTTTCACGTCTAATTAATCCATAAATTATCGCAGGATGTAATTGTTGTAATTTTGCATTGTCTGCCACCTGCTTTTTATAACGCACGGGAAACCGCAAAGACACATCATCCCAGTATTTTGCTTTAGCTATGGTAAAAATAGCGGTTTGTGTCCAATTGAGTTGTTGGGCATATTTTGCAGCGATTAAAATTTCATTTTTATCTAATTTTTTAATGGCATACCACCATTGCCTTTTTGCTTCCTTGGGTCGGTCAAGTTTATGTAACTCTGCAACCACACGAAAATCTACTTTTTGCTTAAAATTTTCTAACATTTCCCGGCTGACCTGAATGGGGTGATCAGACAACTGGTAGTCTTTTTCAAGCTTTTCTGCTGATAAATAGCCATAAAAACTTCTATTGGTCGATAATTTGCTATAAATAAAATCAGCGGCTTTGGGTTTATCTGTTTTTTCCAGGGCTCTGGCTAGCCAATATTGCCATTTATCCTTTTTTTGAGTTTCTTGACTTAAATCAACAATCGCCTGTTCAACATGATGCCAGTTTTGTTCTGCTAATGCGGCTCTAACTCGCCACTCTTTAGTGCTTTTATCAGCCCCTTTAAGTTCTGTTAAGCGCTGATAAGCTCTGTTGTCTCTTCGGTAAGCCAAAGACATGGCTAAGCGTTGTTCTAATTGTTGAAAGCGAGTTTTATTGATATTAAAGCTATTTTTTCGAGCATCCCAGATTTTGATTGCCAGTCTATAATCAGTGCTTGCCAGCCGATCTACTGCATGAGCAAAGATCAAACCGGATTGGGTGTTGTTTTTATTCAGCAAGCCCGGTTTTTTGATAAGTCCAGGATTGTTATGGATTTTCAACCAGCGTTGTGCTATTTGCTGATTATTACGGTTCATTGAGCGCTTTATATATTTGGCTAAGCCTGTTTTTTTGTTTTTTAAAGCAGCAGCAAAACGCTGCCAAAGCAAATCCTGAGTAAAATATTTTGAGGCCTTTAATACTTTAAACAGAGGGTTACATTCATCAGGTTGCGATTTTCCAACAACCCAGAGTTTCTTGGCACCCAGCAAGGCTTCATTTTTGGCACCGATATGATATTGTGCCCTATAGTAGTAGCATTGTAGCTTTGTGTTCTTGGTTTCTGTGTATTGATCAAGAAATTGTTTCCAATTTTTATGCTTTGCTAGATAATGTTGCCAGTGATAGTTTAATAATCCGGCATAGCGAGTTTGTGGATAATTTTTTAAAAATGCTTTGATTTTATCAGTTTGATGAAGATGTTTTTTTAGCCATTGATATTCTAAACCAGGATATAAAGGATAGTTTTTTAAAGGCTTTATTGCTTGATAGAACGAGTCATATTTTCCCTTTTGAATTAATTTTTCTACGCGCAAAAATTCTTTTCTTTGTTGTTCTATTGTTAATTGGGATGCCAGTACAACTTGTAGTGGCACTATTAGAATCAACAATAAAACAATACTCAGTCTGATTTTCATTTTTAATCCATTTGCAAAAAAAAATGCAGTTTTCCTATTAGCCATTGACCGTTATAATCTCTCATTATTTTAACTTAAATAATATCAAAAAGTGTCCAGTAAACATGCTTCGTTTTCAGCAAAAGAACACACTCGCTTCTCCTGGAATTCGATTTACCGAGTTGCATTAGAACATAAAAAAGATTTGTTTAGTGCCCATTTAATTGCCATTTTAGCAACAATTGCCAGCGTCCCTGTGCCTTTATTAATGCCATTGCTGGTTGATGAAGTGTTATTAAACAATCCTGCAATTATCATCTCATCACTAAACCAGCTTATTCCAGAGCCATGGCAAATACCCATTGCATATATTGCTTGTATTCTATCGCTCAGTTTATGTCTTAGGCTAATAGCCATTATTTTAAATATTATTCAAGGGCGAAAATTTACCTGTATTTCAAAAGATGTTGTTTTTCGTATTCGGGAAACACTGATTAATCGTCTCCAGACTATTTCAATGTCGGAATATGAAAGCCTGGGAACTGGCGCTGTTGTTACTCACATGGTGACTGATCTTGATACCCTGGATACCTTTATCGGTTCCACTATTAGCAGATTATTGATCGCCTGTTTAACTATTTTGGGTACTGCTATTATCTTAATCTGGATGCACTGGCAGTTAGGCTTGTTTATTATATTATTAAATCCTCTGGTTATCTATTTAGCCAAAAAAATTGGCTCCCGAATCAAAGAACTCAAGGCCAAAGAAAATACGGCGTATAGCGTTTTTCAGCAATCACTGACCGAAACACTAGAAGCCATTCATCAAATTCGAGCCAGTAATAGAGAAAAACATTATTGCCAGCAACTGATTGAATCAGCACGCACGGTAAAGAATCATTCCACCGCCTTTTCATGGAAAAGCGATGCAGCTAGCCGTTTAAGTTTTTTTATTTTTTTATTGGGATTTGATGTTTTTCGGGCATCAGCTATGTTAATGGTTTTGTATTCAGGTCTGAGTATAGGTCAAATGTTAGCCGTCTTTGGCTATCTTTGGTTTATGATGGCACCTGTACAGGAAATTTTGGGTATACAATATGCCTTTTATGCTGCAAAAGCGGCTTTAAATCGAATTAATCAACTCAATGCTTTAGATCAGGAGCCTCAATATCCTCATCTTGCCAACCCTTTTAAGACAGCAAAAACGGTTTCAATAAGAATCGATAACCTGCACTTTAGCTATAAGGATGATCCGATATTAAACGGTATTAATCTTTCTATTAATGCCGGTGAAAAAGTAGCCTTAGTAGGTGCTAGTGGTGGTGGAAAGTCTACCTTGGCACAAACACTGATTGGTCTTTACCCACCCAATAAAGGCATGATTTATTTTGATAATGTCCCCATTAATAAAATTGGGCTGGAAGTGGTGCGCGAACATGTAGCGACTGTTTTACAACATCCCGCACTTTTTAATGACAGCATCAGAGCTAATCTAACGCTTGGACGCAAAATTTCTGATCATACGCTTTGGAATGCATTAAATATTGCACAATTAAAAGAGACTGTTGCTGAATTAGAATTGGGACTTGATACTATTGTAGGCAGGCAAGGTATGCGACTTTCTGGCGGGCAAC
>CAZDMC010000152.1:0-5543 GCA_964506335.1 uncultured Methylomarinum sp.
CTGATTTATTGATGAAACCTCCACTTGAACCTCCGGTTCAAGGACGAAGGTACGAGACGGCGCAGGCGGGAGATTCTAATTTTTATTTCATTATCCTAGAAAAACCCCTGTTTTCAGCACTTCCTCAATTTAACACCAGGAAAAAAGCTTCTGAGCCACGTTGAATATTAATCAACAAGGCTCTGCGCGAATCAATCACCTGCTTTAGCTGATTCAGGTTTCTTATCCTATAGCGATTGGCAGAAATAATAATATCCCCGGGTCTAAGCCCTTGCCGCCAGGCCGAAGAGCGAGTGTCTATTTTTGCAAATAATACACCTTCAATCTGTTCTTTTTGGGTCTCGGTTAATACCGTGCCTTTTAACGATCTATGTAAGGTTTTACCGACTATTTGAGCCAGTTGCGGCTTGCCTATAATAGCAACCAACTCTTTTTTCTCGTTTCCGCGTACCAACGTAATCCTGGCCTTGTCACCAATTTGTAATAATCCGATAATATTTCTAATCTGATGACTGCCTTTTACTTTTTTTCCGTTAAGAGACACAATGATATCTCCGGGTTCTATACCTGCCATCGCTGCTGCTGAATTGCCTTCAACTTTGCTCACCACAGCGCCGTTGGTGTTTTTCAAATCAAACGCTTTCACCAATTCGGCTGTTAAATCCTGCGTTGTCACCCCTAACAGTCCTCTCCTGACTTCGCCATATTTAATCAGCGAATCCTTTAATGTCATCACCATATTAGAGGGAATAGCAAAACCAATCCCCACATTTCCTCCACTCGGTGCCAATATCGCTGTATTCATGCCAATGAATTCACCTCGCAAATTAACCAGCGCACCGCCTGAATTCCCAGGGTTAATGGAAGCATCTGTCTGAATAAAATCTTCATAACCTTCAATGCCCAGGCCGCTTCGACCCAATGCACTGATAATGCCCGAGGTGACAGTCTGTCCTAAACCAAACGGATTACCTATGGCTACTACAAAATCACCCACCTTTAAATCATTTGAATTAGCAATAGCTAATTGTGTCAAATTATCTGCTGTAATCTGAATAACAGCGACATCAGCTTCTGGATCTGTACCCAGCAATGTTGCATTTAGCTGCCGGCCATCGTTGAGTGTCACCATGATTTTATCTGCTTTATCAATAACATGATTATTGGTCAACACATAACCCCGTTGACTATCTATAATGACACCGGAACCTAAACTGTTTTTCTGTTGTCTTCTTTGCTGTTGAGGTAATTGAAAGAAATGCCTAAAAAAAGGATCTCTTAATAAAGGGTTTTCTCGAATCTGTATGTTTTTTGTGGTGGAAATATTGACCACAGCAGGCATACTTTTTTCTAGCATAGGTGCCAGTGAAGGCATTGCCTGTCCATCCATATAGGCTGGTAATGTAGCAAATGCTGCCTTGCTAGTAAGACTAAAAAGCAAACCCAGCATTAAAATTGTTAGATAATCAGGGTTTTTTCTTTTCATTTTATTTCCAGATAATTGATTGAACCTATAGACCACAACGATTAAAAAGTGTTTAAAACTTCTCATTATTTGTCTTAGCTATTGTATATAGTGGGTCGCTTTTTATAAAAAACAAATCACACAGGAATATTATCTTGCTTATAAACTATTTATCACGAATAATTAATTAGTTTTTAGACACAGCTTTATTATCAATGTCCGTAGATATTCACTCAGAAGAAAGCCAGGTTATTCGCCAGTTGATTCCTTTGTCGACGATACCGATCAATCAGTTTGAGTCTCTTTGTGATGAAATTACGGTTGAAACGGCTAAAAAAAATACTTTTTTATTTATCAAAAATGATACGGCAAATGATTTAATTTATTTGATAGAAGGCACTATCACCCTACAATCTGACAAGCTAAAAGTTGAAACTATCAAATCAGGTACACCATCATCTCGTTTTGCACTGGCTCATCAGATACCTAGAAAAATTGATGCATTTACAAATACTGCTATACGCTTTTTACGCCTGGATCTTGATACTATTACTGCACTTGCCAGTGTTTCTTATGAAGAGGAGACTAGCTATATGGTAATTGAAACAGAAGAAAGTGATGACGACTGGATGTCGACATTACTACAATCTCCTATTTTTAGAACATTACCGCCTTCAAACCTGCAACAAATCATTATGAACCTTGAAGAGGTCTCTTTTGAAAAAGGAGCAGCTATCATTACTCAGGGTGAACCAGGCGATTGCTATTATATTATTAAAAAAGGTAAGTGTCTGCTAACTCGGCAACCAACAGCCAATGCTAAAGGAATAAAACTGGCTGAATTGAGCACACATGATACCTTTGGTGAAGATGCTTTATTGTCAGATGAACCTAGAAATGTGAGTATTACTGCACTCACTAAAATAAGCTTACTGCGTTTACATAAAAATAAATTTATTTCACTGATAAAAGAACCGACACTTAAGTATATTAAGCATGATCAAATCATGGATAAACTGGCTGAAGGTGCTATTTTATTGGACGTGAGCACCTCTGATGAATATAAAAAACATCATCTGCCTAAAAGTGTAAACATTCCCTTTTTATCGCTACGGCGACAACTTAAATTATTAGATAAATCGAAGCCAGTCCTTGTTGTTTGCAGAAACGGAAAAAACAGTGCGGCGGCGGCCTTTATATTGTTAAAACAAGCGTTTAACACCTTTATAATAGAGGGAGGAATCTCACAAAAACATGATAAGCCAGAGAAAAATGAAGCACCTTACACTATAGATAATGGTACTGAAACACTGACTGCAGATACTGCTGAAAACAATAATGAGCCAGAAATCGTCATCGCTAATTCAATAAAAACACAAGTATCAGATACTATTCAGACCAAAGAACAGAATGATCAGGGGACGGTAGAACTGGAAAATGAACAGTTAAAACTAACTATTCAAAAGCTGACAGCAGAAAAAGAGGATTTGAAAAAAAAGTATCGCCTTTTATACCAGCAAACGACAAGATTAAAAGCCGCTTTGGACTCATTAAAAAAAGCAGCGGATAAATCAGATTAAACCTTGCTTTACCGGGTACAAAATGTGCACCCGGCAAAGTCAAAAAGTGACTACTTGATCTTTGCTTCTTTATACATTACATGCTTTCGAGCAACGGGGTCATACTTTTTTATCTCCATTTTCTCAGGCATGGTTCTTTTGTTTTTAGTGGTTGTATAGAAGTGACCATTACCTTCACTTGATACTAACTTGATTTTATCGCGCATGATGGCTCCTTAAACTTTTGCACCCGATTTACGTATATCTACTAGCACAGCATCTATACCTTTTTTATCAATAATTCTCATCCCTTTTGCAGAGACTTTGAGTCGAACCCAGCGATTTTCGCTTTCCACCCAAAATCTATGCTGGTGAAGATTAGGATTAAAACGCCTTTTCGTTTTATTGTGGGCGTGCGATACATTATTCCCAGAAACAGGACGCTTTCCTGTGACTTGACATATTTTGGACATGATTTCCTCTGCCGTGCTTAGGCGATGAGCGCCTTTATTCAAATTCAGCCGACCTTTATACCAAAAATTCTTTTTAAGGTAAACAACATTAATGAAATAAATTTGCTAAAATTACTTTATCCTAGCAATATTTGACAATTTAATGACAATTAAATTCGGCATGGTCATGGATTCCATCGACCAGATCAATATAAAAAAAGACAGCAGTTTTGCCATGCTACTGGAAGCCCAGTCCAGAGGCTGGGAAATTCATTATATGGAGCTTAATGATTTATATCTAACCAACGGCATAGCTCAGGCAAGAACGCGCACATTACAGGTTCAAAGAGACGATAAACAGTGGTATCAATTTATTGATCAACAGGATATCGCTCTGCATAGCATGGACACTATCATTATGCGTAAAGACCCGCCTTTTGATCAGGAATATATTTATGCAACTTATCTTTTAGAACAAGCCGAACGACGTGGATCTTATGTTATTAACAAGCCCCAGTCTTTACGAGATGCCAATGAAAAACTTTTTACCGCCTGGTTCCCACAGTGTTGCGCCGATACGCTGGTAGCCAGAGAACCACAGCGTTTTAAACGGTTTCTGCAACAACATAAAGAAATCATCTTAAAACCTCTGGATGGTATGGGCGGTACCTCTATCTTTCATGTGCGAGAAAACGATCCTAATTTTAATGTCATTCTGGAAATAATGACCGACTATGCTAATCGATATATTATGGCACAGCGTTACATCCCCGAAATAAAACAAGGTGATAAACGTATTTTAATAATTAATGGAGAAGCCATACCTTATTCCTTAGCCCGCATTCCTACAAAGGGAGAAAGCAGAGGCAATCTGGCAGCGGGAGGACGTGCCGAAGGTCGTGAATTAACTAAAAGAGATCGCTGGATTGCCGAACAAGTAGGCCCTTCCCTTAAAAAGAAAGGGCTGGTTTTTGTCGGCATTGACGTGATAGGTGATTTTCTAACCGAAATCAATGTAACCAGCCCTACTTGCGTTCAAGAACTGGATAATATTTTTGATCTTAATATTAGTGGGCAGCTTATGGATCATATTGAAAATACACTGGCAACCTCGTAAAATACTGACATGACAAGTACTTTACAAGTGTCCTCCCTGGCTCAACCGGTCATGTCAACTAACGACTCTCTGCTAATTTCTCTATTTGTTGCTACTATCTTTCATGCTTTTCTTATTCTGGGACTTGGCTTTAGCATTCCTCAAGCTAAAAAAATCAACAAGCCCATAGAAATTACGCTGGCTAGTTCACCTATTAAAAAAGCTCCAAAAAAAGCCAAATTTCTTGCCCAGGATAATCAATTAGGCGCAGGTAAAAAAGTCAAGAAACCAAAACCCTCCAAACAAGAAATACCCAGTCAGGGAGAGCGTAAGAAAAAGAAACCTGCTCAACGTAAAACACAACCCAAAAGCCAGCCCAAAGTCATAAAAAAACTGATTACACAGGCACAAGCAGCACAGAAAATAGTCACACAAGAAAAGCCAACACTCCCTACCATCCAAAAAATGCCTAGAATATCGGCTGAGACTTTAAAAAAACAAATTGCCCAGTTAGGTGCAGAAATCCGCCATAGCCATCAAACTTCTGAAAAAACTAAAATCAAATTTGTTAATTCTGTCAGTACCCATAAAGGCGTGGCAATCCAATACAAGAAAGACTGGGAAGAAAAAGTTGAGCGTATCGGCAATCTGAATTTCCCTGAGGCAGCCAAGAAGAAAGATTTTTCCAGCACATTAACTATGGATGTCGGTATCAATGCGGATGGTAGTATTGCCGGCATTAGTATTATAAAATCGTCCGGTAATAAAGCACTGGATGATGCCGCAAAAAGAATTGTCATGTTAAGTGCGCCCTTTCCAGCACTCCCTGTAGAATTGCTTAAAGAACTCGACGTTTTACGCATACGCAGAGTCTGGAATTTTTCTGATGAATCGGGTATGAGTTCTAATTAAAAGCCATAATCCTAGAAAAATCAGTTGATCACGGATTTTGTGGAAAATCTGGGCGAAAA
>CAZDMC010000153.1:0-5526 GCA_964506335.1 uncultured Methylomarinum sp.
GGCCAAAATCAGCTTTTCCGCAGTAGACTTTCTATTCTCGGACAGCCTCCTAGTATTGACGAACACATTGACCACCGGTTAACCGCTCCGTTCACACCTAAGAACAGGTTCTTAGCCAAAGGTATCCATAACGGCTTAAAAGAGAATTAAAGGTTAGAACGCCCTTTGAGGCTCTTCAATGTTGGTATAGAATAAAACCAGCAATATTTAGAAAATCCCCCGATATATTTAGACCTGAACTTTTAAAAAATTAGAGTACAAGGTGGTGAAGCCTGACAAGAAATAACATAAAATAAAACCTGCACCCGTTGCCGAGGTCATTTTTCACACTTTTTTAAACCAGCAAGCTAAATATTCTCTTTATATGCTATGATGAAGGGTTTTTTAATCTTATAAATTTAGCTTTGTTATCTCAAAAAGCTTAACTAACATTATCCGAGGCACAAAATGGCAGGTCGCAATCACTTATTCATTCCTGGTCCAACCAACACACCACACGAAATATTAAGTGCCATGCATGTGCCTATGGAAGACCATAGAGCACCTTCTTTCCCCAAATTATTCAAGCCTATTCTTGAAGACTTAAAAAAAATCTTCAAAACTGAAACAGGACAAACCTTTGTTTTTCCTGCGACCGGTACTGCCGGCTGGGAAATTGCTTTAACCAATACCTTAAATCCTGGAGATAAAGTATTAATCTATCGCTTTGGTCAATTTAGTCATTTATGGATGAGCATGGCTCAACGCTTAGGATTAGATGTTGAAATGCATGAAATTGAATGGGGTAAAGGGATTCCTGTTGATGTACTTGAAGCTCGCTTAAAAGAGGATTCAAGACATGAGATTAAAGCTGTTTTAGCCACGCATAACGAAACTGCAACCGGTGTAACCAGTGATATTGCTGGTGTTCGAAAAGCCATGAATGCTGCCAACCACCCTGCCCTATTATTTGTTGACGGTGTCAGCGCTATTGCCAGCATTGAATTTCGTATGGACGACTGGGGTGTTGATGGCGCCATCAGCGGCTCGCAAAAAGGTTTTATGCTACCTGCTGGTGCCGCTATTTTGGCTTTTAGTCAAAAAGCACTAAAAGCCACAGAAACAGCCACTTTTCCCCGTTGTTTTCTGGATCTTAAAGATCAAATCGCACAAAACAAAGACGGCTTTACTCCTTACACGCCTTCTACACCCATGTTGCATGGTTTGCGAAAATCGCTGGATTTATTGCTTGAAGAAGGCATGGAAAATGTATATGCCCGTCATTTTCGTTTAGCAGAAGGTACTCGCAAAGCTATTGCAGCATGGGGATTAAAACTCTGTGCACAGCCTGGCTTTGAATCTGACACTGTTTCAGCCATTGTAGTCCCTGAAGACAAAGATGCTCGCGATGTCATTAGCACCGCATTCAATAAATACAATATCTCTTTAGGTGCAGGATTAACAGAATTAGCAGGTAAAGTATTCCGTATTGGTCATATTGGTGATATGAATGATGTATCCATGTTAGGTGCTATTGCCGGGGTTGAAATGGCGATGCTTGATAATGGTTTTGACATCACAGCGGGTAGTGGAGTGGCTGCAGCGATTGAATATTACCGATTAACTGGTTAACAAAATTTAAATGAGCCGCCAGCATCAAGCTGGCAGCTTATATTTAACAGATCATTTATGAAGTACTAAAATATTTTTTGTGCTATAATTAAAGCTATTTATTATATAAAGCCTCCATCTCATTGAGGCTCTGCTTAGTTTCTCTTTGTTACTCTGAAATAGATATACAAATTCATAATTCATAGCTATTTTTATGACCGTGTTCAAAAAACTGAATCATTATTTCTGCGCTTTTATTGTACTTAGCTTATCTATAAGTAATAGTTGTCTGGCTGATCACTTCCCCTCATTAAGTGATTCAATTGACCCTGTATTACAAGATAGACTGGAAAATATCATTGAATATGTCGGCCTTTCTCAAGCAGTTGAAGAGAAATTGCTAAGCATTGATCTTGTTGACATTACTGTGCTTGATCAACCCAGAGTGGCTACTGTCAATGGCGATAATATGGTTTATGCCTCAAGCCTTCCGAAAATAGCTATTCTTCTGGGTGCCTTTGTAGAAATTGAACGTGGCAAAATGGTACTTGATCAGGAAACTGACCAAATATTGACCAATATGATCCGCTATTCATCTAATAAAGCCGCGACAGAAATGTATCATCGTGTCGGCGAAGCCAGACTCGCTGAAATTCTACAATCTGATCGTTATAAGCTTTACAACCCAAAGAAGAACGGAGGCTTATGGGTAGGTAAAGAATATGGCAAGGCGAAAGCATGGAAACGAGACCCTCTGCATAATATTTCACACGGTGCCAGTGCTATGCAGACTGCACGCTTTTACTATATGCTGGAAACGGGTCGTTTGATCTCTGAACCATTAGCCAGCAAGATGAAGGAAATTCTGTCAAAACCCGCTATTCATCATAAATTTGTCAAGGGTCTGGAACAACAACGCCCAGGCGCTAAAATTTTCAGAAAGTCAGGATCATGGAGAGACTGGCATGCAGATAGTGCCATTATTGAAAGTGGCGGGTATAAATTTATTGCAGTTGTTCTTGCTCACCATCCTGACGGAAATGAATGGGTGCAGGATTTAATTGTCCCTCTGCATGATTTGATTGTTCCAAATTTACTGGCTGCAAAATAATATTCAATTTTTCCAGCAATGCTTCTGATGGTTTGCCATCCTTTTTCATTTTGTGTTTTTGCTGAAAACTTTTGATGGATTTTCGTGTTTTTCTACCGACCTCGCCATCAATTCCCCCCACTGCATAGCCTAGTTTTTCCAAGGCAACTTGAATATTAACAATCTGCAAGTGCAATTTTCGTTTTTGCTCATAGCCAATCAAATGTTCTCCAAATTCAGCAGCGACTGGAATACCCTGCTCTGAAAATTGCGGATATGGATGCATGGCTTCGACCACTCGATGAATGCGAGTGGCTAAAGTCTGATGTGCCACCGCAGAATTCTCATACAAAACATTAGAAAGCAATGTCACCATATAATGCAATCGCCTTTGCCCTACCGGCGATTCAACAATCGCCACTGAGCTCATATAATTCATCACATTACCGTGATATTTCTCGCAAACAAAACCCTCTTCTGCTTTACATTTGTAGAGCGAACCCGATTTAAAATAAACCGCTGAGTCAGATAATGCCGGTGCCGAGGCATAGCGTATTCTGCGTTCTGTTATATATAACAAGCGTTTAAGTTCGCGACTGGAAAATTCATCTACCAGCCTGCCCTGCTCCATTCTCAGCGAAAACAATAGAAGCTGACGGGCTGTTCCAAAACTTGATGTACCCCTAACCTTTTTTTTACCATAATGGGTAAAAAAACTTCCTTGCCTAAAGGATTCCGGGTCAAGGCCATTTCGACTCAGCGGCTCAATAAAAGAATCCATGAACAATTGAGTCAACTCCTGGCGAGGGGTGTCATTAAAAAGAGCGTTTGCTACATCAATGCTAACAGGGTAGCTTTTTCCATAGTGCTTTAACAGCATAACTTGCTGCATTACTGTAGCAGCGGCAGCATTGGAACTTGCCGACAGCATCCAGTCCAGCCATTCCCATAAACGTCCTTGATCACCTATCCTGACTGGCCTGATACGCAATTTTTTAGATTCAGGATTCCAGATGTGCACGGTATGATGGTCAACTCGAATAAAATCATCTGCGCTGACCCTCGTTTCTCGTAATACTTTTTTACGCGCCTCAACATCATCCGGATAAATGTCGGCAAGCACTTGAAACAAAGCAAGACCGACCAGTAACTTGCCTACACTTCCAACATTTTGCCGATTATTACTACGGTATTGTGCATATAAAGGTTCATCTGGTTTTGAAATATCTAACACGGAAATACCGTATCGACTGCGTTTTTTACCTAATAGTCTTTTGATTTTAGCGGTAAATGCAGGATTTGCTTCGGGTAATTCAAGCATAGGATAATCCAGTAAACGCAGCTTAACCTTGAGCCTCGGTAATAAAGCACCTGCAGGCTGTTTTCGCCCACGCATTTCACCTAGCACACTGAGCCGCGCGGCTTCTACTCGTCTTATTCCGGTATCTTTATAACCATCCAGGGGATATGCACAAACTATAATAGGTAGTAATAAAGCAAGTCCCAGCTGTATTTTTAAACAATTTTTTATCTTCATTAAGGCACCGCTTGCATGGCTACAGGTTGATTCAATGTGTCTTTCAAGCCTTTATCCATGTTGATCAAATAGCTATTGTTTTGTGCATTGCTATTTTGTAAAAAGGGTCGTAACTGAAACAACTGCAACTGTCCCTTATAAAAACCAAACTCTATATCAGCCGAAACCCGCTCACCTTTGTCGTTTTTAATCAGAGCAAAAGCATCAGGCAGTGCTTTGGCAAATTGTATTAACTGTTTAATCTCACCGTCTTTTAAGACATATTCTGATTGGCTAACCGGTAATTTCACTATACCACCTCTTGAGCGTGGGACTTTTCGTAAATCGGCTGTTGCCGTTGCCAATAAACGAATTTTTCCATTGCCAGCATCTATACGAAGAGACTCGGCTGATTGCCCATCTACTGCCCCCCCTACCCCTTCATTCACAGCAATTGACAAAATGTCTTTTTCACCACTATTAATATCTTCTGTGATCATCACTCCTGATTTATCATTAGCCACCGTTTGCATAATTAATAAAGCAGGATAAACATGCTGTGGTGATTCCATTAGCATTTGTCGCCAGGCAAATGCACGCGGAGCAAAAGGTGAAGCCCATACTTTATTAATTCCTTTTAATATTTTTTCAAACCCTACCACATTGAACAGAGTTAGATTCAAGCCAGCACCGGTAAATCCAGGCAAGTCTTCTACATTGGTATCAGAGCGTATAAAAACCCCCACTCGACTGCTACCGAATGTTTTAACCATGTTTTTATAAAGCTGCTGCCGGAAATCCTTGCTTAACTTAGTGTTAAGCACTGTTTTATACAATGTTGCCCGAAAAGAATCCATCGCCAGTTTTCGTTGATTCTTATCCAGCAGAAAAACATCCATTAGCTGATATTGTCGCTCCACCCATTGCCATAAAGTTTGTCCCGTCTTTTGGTAAGGTTGCTGAAGAACGACTTGGTTAAATACGCCAAAGGGAATAGCAATAGCTTTTGCCACTTTATCGGGATAATGATATTTCAGTTCAGCTAGTTTGGCAGCTTTTGGCCCCACAGTACGGCCAGAATCGGTAGCCCTGAGAGTATCTATATTGGTAATTTTCTGTACGGTTAAATCAAGTTTCTCAAGGTTTGGCCGAATCACTATATTTTCTTGTTTTTTTGTTTCAAAAAACGCCTGCCACTGCTCGGAATCTTTATGAATTTCAACCAGTCCTTTTGAGCTAACAGCTAAAACAATTATCTCACCATCATGCGATCGTATTTGTTCCTGCATCTCTTCATTAATGGTGATATTAGGAATACCCAGGTTTCTTG
>CAZDMC010000154.1:0-5519 GCA_964506335.1 uncultured Methylomarinum sp.
GAGTAACTACACCTCTGGCTTCAAATACGCTGAGTAGATACAAATATGATATCTAAATAGTCTGAGAAAATATTTACTTTGAATTCTATTTGTTCAGTGATTCCTTGTTTATCTTAAACAGTGATAAACCAATGACGGCTTGCTGGCTAAAATGCTTTGCTGCTTTAAAGTCTTCAGCAGTTAACGGTTGTTTGTTGATGGAGCGGTCGCAAAATATTAAACCGATAGGCTTGTTTTCTGAAGAAATGGGAATAAGAATGCATTCATTACAGCCGATAGTGTTAGTGATATGGGGCGTGAAAAGACTTTTATCTTGCCCTGGACTTGCCCATAAGCCTTCTTGACTATTGATGGCTTTAAAAAATAAATTAGCAGGATTACTTGATAACTCAAACTTGCATTTGCCGGCATCAATATTTTTTAGCCAGCCCAGTGACAATTTCTCATTCAGCGTTTTTTTGTCGGCACTGAGCAGGCAAAACAGCGTTCTATCCATGCCAATGCCACGATGAATACCTTCAACAATCATTTGGAACAGTAAATTCAAGTCAATAGAACCGCTAATATGGCTGGTGATATCTTGCAAAATATTCACTTGAATTTGTTTTTTATCGACTGTTTTTTTATCGATTAAGGCATCGTCAAATGATAAAGGGACAGCTTGTGATGAACCCGCATGAATAAAGCGAGAGGCATCAGTTGCACCAAATTGACAGGCTATTTTAATGGCTGACTCGGTGTTCTTTTTTAACCGAGATTTTATAGTGCTTTGACTGTCATTTGAGCGTTTTACCAGCTTTTTCAGACAGCGATTCATGGCCTCGGATTCCCAGCCCTGATCAATAGCTGCAGTAATTTCTTTAGCTAACTGCACCGTCTCAATACGGGGGTTTGAGGTGGCCGGTTTATTAATGGCCTGTTCAATCAATCCACCTAAATGCCATGACTTGCTTAGACTTTTACTCAAGCTGAACAAGTCAAAACCAAGCACTTTTTGTTCAGCCTGTTGGTGACTAAAGTTTCCAGATTGAATCAGTTCAGAAATATATTGACATTGTTTTCCACCAAAACACCAAAATGCAATGGAGCCAATATTTTGTAGCAAACTTGCGATAAATATTTCTTCAGGGGATGAGTCATTACAGGCTATGGCAATTTCCTTTGCCTGTACCGCTGCATGAATGGCATGAGCAATCTCCTCATTGGCACGTTGTTTGTTTTCAGATGAAATAATGGACTCAAAAAAAGAACAGGCAAGGGTGAGTTCCCGAATTAATTCCGAGCCTAAAATGACAATGGCTCTGGATACCGTATTAATTTTTTGGCGAGAAGGATTGTAGTATAGGGTGTTACTCAGTTTAAGTAATTTGCTGGTTAAATTGGGGTCTTGCAGGATAACAGATGCCAGTTCCATTGCCCCCTTTTTCTTATCGTCTAGCGTATTGTATATATTATGTGCGGTATTGGAAAAAATAGGCATTTCCTGTTCACAAAGTACACGGGTCCATTGCTCTAATGACTGAGGATCACTTTGTTGGGGGGTAATGCCTGGCATAAATTACAATGACTTTATTTTAGTCAGCTGTTGATTTAAGCTGTTTTGTGAGGACAGCAATGTAGCCAGTTTGTCTTTTTCCTGGGCAATGACTTGTTCAGGTGCCTTGTCAACAAAATTTGGGTTATTTAGCTTGCCTTCAATTCTAGGCAAAGCCTTTTCAATTTTCTGAATTTCTTTTTGCAAGCGGGCTATTTCCGCCTCTTTATCAATTAAACCGGCGATAGGAATTAGGATTTTCATTTCACCGACTAAGGTAATGGCAGCATCTGGTGCTGTTTCAGCAGGATCAAGTTGCGATATAGACTCAATACGTCCCAGTTTTAATAGATAATCCAGGCTGGACTTTAAAAAATTTTTATCTTCTTTGGAGGCTTTGTCCAATATGACGGGAAGCGGTTTTCCTGGCGCTATATTCATTTCTCCACGAATTTTACGAACACCTAGAATAAAAGACATAATCCATTCTGTTGCCTGGATAGCATTTAGATTGATTTTATTGTCATCTGCTTCAGGATAAGGTTGAAGCATAATGGTTTCAGCTTTAATGCCAGCTAAAGGTGCAACACGTTGCCAGATTTCTTCGGTAATAAAGGGCATTAAAGGATGGCTTAACCTCAAGATGTTTTCTAACACATTAACCAGGGTATGACGGGTTCCACGCTGTAATGCTTCATTGTCAGACTGCAAGGAAATTTTTGCCAGTTCCAGATACCAGTCACAATATTCGTTCCAGGTAAAGTCATACAGTGCTTGAGCTGCCAGGTCAAAACGATAACTTTCTATGGCTTCACGCGTTGTTTTTATTACTTGATTTAAACGGGACAGTATCCATAAATCAACTTGTGAGTATTCAATGTTTGCATCAGATAAACCGCAGTCTTGATTTTCTGTGTTCATCAGCACATAACGTGCGGCATTCCACAATTTATTGCAGAAATTACGATAACCTTCGGCCCGAGCCAGATCAAAACGAATATCACGACCGGTGGTTGCCAGTGATGCAAAAGTAAAACGCAGGGCATCGGTACCAAAGGCAGGAATACCATCGGGGAAATGTTTACGGGTGGCTTTTTCTATCTTTTTTTGCAAATGGGGTTGCATCATGCCTGCCAGACGTTTTTCGACTAAAGCCTCCAATTCTATTCCATCAATCAAATCAATCGGGTCTAATACATTACCTTTAGATTTTGACATTTTCTGGCCTTCTGCATCACGCACCAGTCCGTGAATGTAAATTTCTTTAAACGGCACTTCACCCTGAAATTTCAGCCCCATCATAATCATTCTGGCTACCCAGAAGAAGATAATGTCAAAACCTGTGACTAATACACTAGTCGGGTAATGTTGAGCTAGCTCAGGGGTTTTTTCGGGCCAGCCTAATGTTGAAAAAGGCCAGAGCGCGGAAGAAAACCAGGTGTCCAGTACATCTTCATCTTGTTTAAGCGAATAATTAGCTGGCAGCTTATGTTTTTGGCGTATTTGTTGTTCGCTATTACCCACATAGATATTGCCTTCTTCATCATACCAGGCAGGAATGCGGTGTCCCCACCAGATTTGCCTTGAAATACACCAGTCCTGAATATTTCGCATCCATTCAAAATAAGTGTTTTTCCAGTTATCAGGGACGAATTTAATATCACCATTTTCTACCGCTTCAATGGCGGGTTTTGCCAACGCTTCAACTTTTACATACCATTGATCGGTGAGAAGAGGTTCAATCACACTCTGTGTACGATCACCTCGAGGGACCATTAATTTATGATCGACGGTTTTTTCCAGTAAACCCTGTTTGTCGAGATCCGCAATTATTTGTTTTCTGGCAACAAAGCGATCCATGCCAATATATTTTTCGGGGATCAGCTTGTTTTCATCCTCTTCGTTTTTGCGAATGCTGGCAGCTGAGGTAAAAATATTGATCAGTCCGCCATGCGGCATATCCTGAATAGCGGAGAGTTGTTTATGGCGTGTCCAGACCTCATAATCATTGAAATCATGGGCTGGTGTGACTTTGACACAACCGGTACCAAATTCAGGGTCAACATGTTCATCGCTAATAATAGGAATACGGCGACCGGTTAAAGGCAGTTCCAGAAATTCACCGAGTAAATGTTTATATCGCTCATCACTGGGATGAATAGCCACAGCGGCATCACCTAATAATGTTTCAGGGCGGGTGGTTGCCACAATTAAATGACCTGAGCCATTACTTAGTGGATAACGCATATACCACATAAAGCCATTTTCTTCTTCGGATAATACTTCCAGGTCCGAAACAGCGGTATGTAATACCGGATCCCAGTTAACCAGGCGTTTACCTCGATAAATCAGACCTTCTTCATACAGTTTGATAAAGACTTCCTGTACTGCATCGGACATGCCGTCATCCATAGTAAAACGCTCTTTATCCCAGTCTAATGACGAGCCCATCCGTCTTAATTGGCGAGTGATAGTACCGCCGGACTGTTCTTTCCACTCCCAGATTTTCTCAACAAATTTTTCACGGCCATAGTCATGGCGTGTTTTGTCTTCGGCATTTATCAAACGCTCAACCACCATTTGTGTGGCAATTCCAGCATGATCTGTTCCGGGTTGCCATAAGGTGCTACAGCCTTTCATGCGATGGTATCTTGTTAATGCATCCATAATGGTATCTTGAAAGGCATGTCCCATGTGCAAGCTACCGGTAACATTAGGTGGAGGAATCATTATGCAATAGGATTCGCCTTCTGTTTTCGCTTTAAAATAGCCTTTTTCTTCCCAGGTTTTATACCAGCGTTGTTCGATTGAATGAGGAGCGTATGTTTTTTCCATGGATGGGTTTTTTAAGAGCAGGTTCAAGGTGCAAGGTAAAAGGTACAAAGAGCCAGAGCGTTATTGTGTCTTATATCTTGCTGTTTTAGTGATTATTGGAATAGAGAATTACATGGTATGTGTTGTTATGTTGTGTCCGGCTTGCTGGTATTGTTTATAGCGATCTCTTCCCGCGTGCTTTATTTCTTTGTTATTATCCAGAATTTCCAGGATGCGTTTACTCTGAGATGTATTTTCTGGATAATTTGATGATAAATTAAGGATTATATTTTGCCATTGTTCGGGGGCTGCCTGTGTGCCAATTAAGATACTTTGTTCAAATTCAGGCAGATTATTCTCTAAAATCTGGTGAGGGATAAAACTACCCGGTTTAAAAGTCCATAGTTGATTGTCAAGTTGCTGACTTTGTTGCTGACTATTAGTAACAACATAACAAAATTGCTTGTTTTTATAGGCTTTTTCAAGCAGTCTACAAGCAAATAAATAACGATCTTGTTGAGACAAACTGGGAAGAATGTAAAAACTAACTTCAGCCATTGGCTCTGTCAATTAAATATTGGCTGAGCAAAGGAACGGGTCGGCCGGTTGCTCCTTTATTTGCCCCCCCCGTACGCCAGGCAGTACCGGCAATATCCAGATGTGCCCAGCGATAATCTTCGGTAAATCGGGAAAGAAAACAGGCGGCAGTAATGGTTCCGGCATCACGACCACCAATATTGGCTAAATCAGCAAAATTTGATTTTAACAACTCATGATATTCTTCCCATAGAGGCAGACGCCATAAACTATCACTGGCCGTTTCGCTAGCCGCGATTAAATCATTACATAAATTATCGTCATTCCCTAAAAGGCCGCTAGGTACACGGCCTAATGCCACTAAACAGGCACCCGTTAAGGTCGCTAAATCAATCACTACTTCCGGGTTGAATTTTTTGGCATAGGTTAAGGCATCACATAAAATCAGTCTGCCTTCGGCATCGGTGTTTAGGACTTCTATAGTCAAACCGGACATGCTGGTTAATACATCACCTGGTTTATTGGCATCACCATCGGGCATGTTTTCGGAGGAGGGCACGATACCGACAATATTGATTGCCAGATCCATTTCTGCAGCGGCTTGCAATGTGCCTATAACACTGGCTCCGCCACA
>CAZDMC010000155.1:0-5502 GCA_964506335.1 uncultured Methylomarinum sp.
CGTTTGACCTGGAAGACCTGGACAATCTGAAAGAAGAATTAGAAATAGAATTAGAGCCAGATGATTTTCTATAATAATATGAAAAAACAATACGGTATGGCTCTGATTATGGTGCTTTGGATAATTTCCTTATTAACTATTATGGCCGGAAGTTATGCACTAACTATACGCAGAGAAATTTCAGTGGTATCGGCTATTAAGAATAATGCAAAACTGCTGGCATTGGCGGAAGCAGGTCTTAATGTTGCCGGAGTAATGCTATTTTATCAGGATAAAATCAAGCAATGGCGTGGCGATAGTAGTATTTATTCGTTTAATTTTCAGGATGCAGAAATTCGACTTAGAATTTTTTCAGAATCGGGAAAGGTAAATATCAACACGGCCGATGAGCAGTTATTATTAACTATTTTTAAACAAACGTCAGCGAGTGAAAGTCAGCAGCAAGCCATTGTTAATTCCATCCTGGACTGGAAAGATAAAGATGATTTGGTGCGCATCAATGGCGCCGAAGCTAGTCAATATCGTGAAGCAGGATTATCCTATCAACCGCCCAATAAAGATTTTCAGACATTGGAGGAATTACAGTTAATATTAGGCATGGAAGAGAAATTTTATACACAACTGGAACCCTTGGTCACTGTCCATTCAAAGCAAACCTCAGTGAATCTGGAACTGGCATCCAGGGAAGTCATTAAGGCAGTATCATCCGTTGATGAGTTGTTATTAGAAGATTATTTACAACAAAGACAAGAAAGCAGTCGCTTACAAGCCCCCCCCCCCAGTTTTCCCTTACAAGAAGGTAATAAAACAATAGGTAATAATGGCATTTTTACTGTTTTTGCAGAAGCCAGATCAGCAGATAATACCAAAGCTGGAATACGAGCTACAATTAGCAGGTCAGTGGAAACAAAAAACAAAACAGGGTTTAAACAGAAATTGTTTACAGTAATAGACTGGAAAATAATGCTTGATGAAAAAGAGTCACTATTTACTGATAGTGTAGAACAAATTTTATTCGATTTAGATGCAGAAACTTGATAAAGCCATTGATTTTAATATAGGGCGTTTTTTCCTCTGGTGGGGGAGAGAATTAGCTTATTTTCTACCCGAAAAAGCCAAAAAATTTTTTAGCGATAAATTAGGTATCATTATCATTAGAGCTTTAGAAAACAGCTATGAACTATCTCGGCTGGATGATAATCAAACTTTTGTTATTGCAGAATTTGAACGTAATGAAAAAGGCAAGGCTGAATTTAAAAAACTGATAGAAAATGATCCTGGCATTAAAAATGCTGATTTTATTATTCGTTTAACCTCCCGGTATGCCTTAAAAAAAGAGATCTATTTACCAGAAGTTGCGGCTGACAACCTATATCAAGTTGTTTTATTTGAATTAGATCGATACACCCCTTTTACAGCTGATCAGGTTTATTTTTCAGTTAAGCCAATAGCTAAAGAAGCGTCAGGTTTAATCAAAACCGTACTGATTTTAACCCCAAGGGATGAAATGGATTTAATCTACCAGGAATTAAAAGCATGGGATGTTAAGCCGAAACTGGTTGATTTTGAAGGGGAAGCCAATAGCTTTAAATATACCGATACCACTTATAATTTATTAAGGGATGTTTTACGGATAAAAGGTTGGCAGGCGAAATATATTCTACCTGCCTTTTTGAGTGTAATGACCCTGTTATTCTTACTTGCTACTTTGGCTCTACCCGTATATTTGACAGGTCAACAGATCGACTCTCTAAAAGCACAATTAAAACCACTCACCAAAGATACCCTGTGGGTAGAAAATCAACAATCAGAAATAGACAGTATTTATGACAAAACGGTGAGCCTGATTGCCAAGAAAAAAGGTACGCCCTCAGTAATTGAATTAATCAATACATTAACGGAGCTTCTTACTGATGACACCTGGTTAACCCATTTACAGCTAAAATCAAGAAAATTGCAAATCCAGGGACAATCACCCGCGGCATCCACTTTAATTGGCGTACTGGAGGCATCTCCCTTATTTAAAAATGCACGTTTTGTATCACCTTTAACACAAGATAAAAAAACAGGATTGGAACGATTTCAGATCAGTATGGAAATGAGTAGCCCAGAGGAAACTGAAGATGAATGACCTTCAAATACAACGCTGGCTAGCTGTTGGCTTATTGCTTGTGTTTGTTATGCTGTTTATTTTTACACTGGTGCTACCTTTGTTGCGTGCAGGAATAGAGTATCGCGAAACAAAAGCCGATCTGGCATTCAGATTGCAACGCTATAAAAAAATTGCCGCCCGAAAAGACCTGGTTTTAGCAGATATTAATCAGATAAAACAACAATATCAGCAACAGCAATACTTTAGTACGCATGATACTGTTGCTCTGGCATCAGCCGATTTACAAAAAAAAATAAAGACCGCTGTTGCTAACAGCGGTGCGCAATTAACCAGTACACAGGTTCTCCCCAGTAAAAACGAAAATAATCTTAATCAGGTCATTATAAAAGTAAGAATGTCGGGGAATATCGAACAATTACGCAATATTATTTATCTCCTGGAAACTTCCACGCCCCTGGTTATTTTGGATCAAATTGATATTCGCCCTGTGAGAGGAAAACGGAATAGAAAAACCCGGAAAATTGAGAAAAGCAATCAATTGAATATTAATTTTCAGGCCGTTAGTTTTATGCGAACCAAGTTGCCATGAATAGTAAATTGATAAAAATGCTGATCGCAAGTTGCCTGGTTTTAATGGTAATTTTATTCGCTGAATGGGCTTTTTATGAATATTCAAAAGATGAATTGATAAGTTCTCTAGATGGTATAGAAGAACAGCCTTATCTGGAAAATGAATTACCCGGGATTGATTTATCTGTCGTGCCCCTAGAGCAATATGCTGAAATGATAGCCCGACCTTTATTTATTAAAAGCCGTAAACCCGTTATTAAAGATGAGAGTATAGTTGTTGAAGCATTGGATTTAGGTGAAATTGATGAATGGGTTTTAGTCGGAATTTATTCTAATGCTGATCAACTAATCGCCTCTTTTAAAGGGCTTACTGGAGATAAAAAACATATTAATAAGGAACAAGGTGATGATATTTCAGGTTGGTTAATAAAAGAGATATGGGCAGATAAAGTCATCGTCCTGCAGTCAGGGAAGGAGCAAAGTATCTTGTTAAGAGCACCCAAAGCCAAGCCCAAACTGAATACCAAATCAAAAACTAAACGCAAGCCTAAGCTCAAAACCAAGCCAAGACTCAAGCCGAAGATGGTTAATCGTAAGAAACAAAAGTTAAATCCTGAGAAATAAAATGAATAATAGAGCATTAAATATCTTCCTGTTTTTAAGCATCAGTCTGATGTTATCTGCGTGCGAGTTATTAGGGCCGAAACTGCATGAAAAATTGCAACTAGAAAAGCTGAAAGAAGATAAACAACCTGAAATTATATATCCAGAATTAAGTAATGAAGGCGAGGCAACTAAGGGACAAAGTGAAACTAAAGTAGAATTGTATCCTGGCACTGGAAATTTTTTAGGCACTGAAAAAAGGCCCTCTCAGTCTGGAAAACCATCGAAAAAAGGTAAATTTACCCTTAATTTTGATGGCATGGATATAGCAGAAGTGGTAAAAATAATATTAAAAGAAATTTTAGGTGAAAATTATGTTATTAATCCTAAAGTATCGGGGAATGTAACACTACAGACCTCACGACCCCTAACTAGGCAAGAACTGCTTCCTGCGTTGGAAATACTCTTGCAATTAAATAATGCCGCTTTAGTCTATGATCAGGGGCTTTATAAAATTGATCCGGTTGTGGATGCCATTAGTGGAAGCTTATTTACAAGAAAAAGTAGTTATCGTAAAAAAGCAATAGCAGGTTACCAAATTAGAGTCATACCTGTCAGAAATATTGCTGTTGAAGACTTGTCAGAAATCATCAAGCCCTTGCTAAAAGAAAAGACTATTCTACATGTCGATAATATCAGGAATATGATGTTAATCGCTGGAACATCAAGCGAACTGGCTCGAGCCATGGAGATTGTTAATACCTTTGATGTTGATGTCATGAAAGGCCGTTCCTTCGGTTTATTTCCACTACAAAGAGTGGATGCTGCAAAAATTATTGAAGAACTCGAACAAATTTTCAATAAAAAAGACCAGAACGCCTCGAATAGTTTTATGCAATTTATGGAGATAGAAAGGTTAAATGCCATTCTGGTCATTACTCATCGAGCACATTCATTGAAAGATGTAGAACGCTGGGTGCATAGACTAGATAGAGCCAATACCACAGCAGGAGGCGGTGCCATTGTTTATAGAGTACAACATGTCAATGCGGTTGAATTAGCGGCAACATTGAATGAGATTTTTAGTCAAAGTAATGCCAGTAATAACCGATCAGCTTCGATCGCCGCAGGAAGAAGAGTGGTTGAAATTACCAATAGAAGGCGTGATGAACAAGCGAATACTGAAACTCGTTCAAATCTAGCCGTTACCAGTAGTATTGCTGATTTAGGCGAAATAAAAATTATCGCAGATGAAGTGAACAATGCGCTGATTATTGTGGCAACCGCGCAAGACTATGCGGTAGTTCAGCAGGTTATTCAACAGCTGGATGTAATGCCGTTACAGGTTTTGATTGATGTGACCATTGTTGATGTCACTTTAACGAATGATTTGCAATACGGGATTAGATGGTTTTTTGAACATAATCTTGGAGAAAATACCGGCGCAGGAAGTTTGGGAGGAGTAGGCGATAGTACAGCTGAAAATTTAGCATTAGCTGGCGCGTTGGCAATAGGCGGCTTAAGCCCAGTAGCTGGCTTTGGTTATGGTTTTATTAGTAAATCGGGTGATATCAGGGCGGTACTTACTGCCGAGGCAGAAAAAGAAAATATAAATATTATTTCCTCACCTTCGATAATGGTTTTAAATAATCAAGAAGCTAGTATTCAGGTTGGACAGGAGGTCTCTCTTTTAGCCGCCAGATCTACGCCTTTAACCGGAGGTGTAGGGGTAGATAACACCCCGATACAAACAACTACACTTGAACAACGGAAAACGGGTGTCACTATAAAGGTAACACCAAGAGTTAATGCCAATGGCTTAGTTATCATGGAAATTGATCAAAAAATTGAAGACATTGGCACCGGAATAACCAATGGTAACCCTGTTATATTGACTAGAGAGTTAATAAGTTCAGTCGCTGTGCTCAGTGGTGAAACTGTTGTCTTAGGAGGTTTAATTAGCGAAAGCAATGGCTTTGTAAAAAGTGGAATACCTTTCTTACATGAACTTCCATTAATAGGTCCTTTATTTGGCACTACATCAAAAAATAAACAAAAAACAGAGTTAGTGGTATTAATTACACCACGAGTAGTTAAGACCAGGCAAGATGCACGATTGGTAACCGACGAATTCAAACGAAAGTTATCGGGAATTTATGAGGAAATAGAGCTATGTTGTGATGAATAGCTGAATAACTTTTTTTAAAAAATTAATA
>CAZDMC010000156.1:0-5499 GCA_964506335.1 uncultured Methylomarinum sp.
GTCTAAGAACCTGTTCAAGATCTACTGCGCCACTGCCAGTCGCGCTTGGGCGGTGCTCGAAATCCTCATTTACTTCGTGTAAACTCCGGTTTCTGTGCTCCGTCCGCACACAACTGGCAGTGGCTCGTAACGATCTTGAACAGGTTCTAAGCGCAACAGACAAAACCCAACTTGTTAAAAATGGAGATTTTTCAGTGCCGACAAGCATATTCCCTGGCGAACAGAAAATCTGTGGATACAAATGCTATTCGAGAAAGGATGGTTAGGGCTCATAGCTTTTACTTTAGTTTTGTTGCAAATGATAGTTTATCTATACCCTACACCCTTTGCGCCAATAAACACTGAGTAGTTACTAAAACAAGACTATTTTGCAGCGATAGCTTTAAGTTCATTTGTCGATTTTATGGTTATAGGCATTACCGACAGTCTCCTAGACAAGCTGCCTGGCTTCAATAAAGGCTTCTCTAAAATCCAGATAAACCGGTTTTTCTGTGTCTAGAATAAGTTCTAATAATTTGTGCTGTACTTGATATTTGATATTACCAACAGCCAGAGCGCCAATTCCAACAGCACCTTCTGGATTATCTAATGGCTTTCCAAAGTCTTTAGCAGCAATGCCTGCAATACCGGCAGGAGGAACAGCATTAACATCACCAGCCACTTTAAGCTGTCTGGCTTGAGCTAGAACCTCGGCACTAATCACTTGAATACCGGCTTTGGCCGTACAAAAAATGATATCTGTATCGGCTAATAAAGCAATTTTTTCTTCATCTGAACCTGCTACAGCACCCGATAAAGTGCTTTTACAGCGCCGATTATATTCTTTTGCCGCATCATTGGCAGTATCTATAGACATGTGGTCTACTAGTTTTGTGTCCATGCCTGCCAGTGAGGCAATTACCCCTGTTGCAATACCCACAGGGCCGGTTCCACCAAAGACTAGCGCTTTACAATCTTTAAGCGCTTTTTTATGTTTTTCCTGTAATTCTTTTTCTACACAAGCTACCAGTGCAGCCGCCGTAGTAAATGCACCGCTGGGATCAGCCAGTACTGAAACCTGAAAAGGAGGAACCATGGCCTGTTTGGCGCTGTTCATCATGTCCATGGCAAGGCCAATGTCTCGGCCACCAATAAAAATACCGGTACGTTTAATCCCGGAAGGGCTACGCGAAAAAATGGCATCTTGTGTGAGTCCATGGATGCTATCCAGCTTGACGTTGCTATAGGGCATTAACACATCGAAATTTTTGTCCAATGCCATATTAATATCAAACGGACTATTGTTTGGCATGGGATCAAACATGTGAAGTATACTGCGTTTGGCCATTATAATTTCCTTATTCTGATGATTTTATAACTTCACGAGCAATAGCAAATGCATGTTCGAAATGCAAATAAACTGCCTGTTCGCTACCAATCATTTGCTTTAATAAGCGATTTTGTGTCTGATACTTGATATTGCCAATAGCCAAAGCTCCCACACCCACTGCACCATTGGGGCTATTGCTAAATTCTTTGCCATTATCAAAAGGATCTAGACCGGCAACACCTGAGGGTGGAATAGCATTAACATCGGCTACCACTTTAAGTTGTGTGGCGGATGCTATGTGTTCTGCACTGAGTAATTCAATACCAGCCGCTCCTGTTGAAAAGACCACATCTGCGGTTTTAATTAATTCGGCTATGTCACTATTAGTTGCCGCCTCAATGGATATTTTTTCATCACCAAATTCATCATTGCATAATTCAGCAATACGTTCTGCTTTATCTAGTTGCCTGCCTATTATTTTAACCTGAGCCCCAACCTGAGCCGCTAAAACGCTGGCAGCTTGACCAACCGGACCTGTACCGCCCAGAGCAAGCAGGTTTTTACCTACAAGAGAAGTGTTAAATTTATCATGCAGTTCTTTTTCTACAGCGGCTACCATGCCTGCAGCAGTAGTAAACGCACCGCTAGGGTCAGCAAACACTGAAACTTCAAAAGGAGGTAACATACTATTCTTGGCAGTTTTTAGCATGTCCATCGCTTGTTTGGCATCTCTGCCACCAATAAATATACCGGTTTTTTTTAAACCTTTTGGACTGCGGGAAAAAATGACATCTTGAACTAGGCCTTTGGCTTCACTGGGTTCAACATTAATATAGGGTATTGCTGAAACCCAACCAGCATCAACGGCCATATTGACATCAAATGGACTCAGGTTTTTGGCAGTGGTTAGCATGTGTAAAATGTATGGTTTTTCCATGTTCTTCTCTATCTGTTAAAGTCCAAAAGGCAATTATAAAATAACTATTGCGCTGATTATAGTTTAAGCATACTGTATTCAGCAAAAAATAGTTAAAATGTGTATTATTTGTAGGCTTATAAAACGGGAGAGATAAACAATGCATAATGTTACATTAATTAAAGGTGACGGTATTGGGCCTGCTATTATGGAGGTGGCTGTCAAAATTATTGATGCGACTGGGGTAAAAATTAACTGGGAAGAGGCCGATGCCGGCATGGCCGCTTTTGATAAACATGGAACGCCGATTCCTGATGAAACTTTAGCCTCTATTGATAAAAATAGAATTGCATTTAAAGGGCCATTAACTACCCCGGTTGGTGATGGGTTTAGAAGCATTAATGTGGCCTTGCGTCAAAAATACGATTTGTATGCCAATGTCAGACCGGCTAAAAGCTGGAAAGGTGCACAAAGTCGTTTTGAAGATGTTGATATTGTGGTAGTACGAGAAAATACCGAAGGTTTATATTTAGGACTTGAACATTATTTAACCCGAAAAAAAGATGTGGCAGAAAGCCTTGCGGTTATTACCAAAGAGGGTTCTGAGCGAATCGTAGAATACGCCTTCAAATATGCAATAGATAATGCCCGACAAAAGGTAACCGTTTGTCATAAAGCCAATATTTTAAAATATACCTCGGGATTGTTTCTGGATACCGCCAGAGAAGTGGCTAAAAAATACCCTGAAATTGAGTTTGACGAAAAAATTGTGGATGCAACCTGTATGCATTTGATTATGGATCACAGTCAATTTGACGTGATTGTCACCACTAATATGTTTGGTGATATTTTATCTGATTTGACTGCTGGTCTGGTCGGAGGCTTAGGCTTAATTCCCGGGGCTAATATCGGTGAAGATGCCGCATTATTTGAAGCAGTTCATGGCAGTGCCCCTGATATTGCGGGTAAAAATATTGCTAATCCAGTTGCTGTCACTATGGCCGGTGTGATGATGTTAAATCATCTGGGTGAAACCGACGCTGCCAATAGAATCAAAACAGCCGTAGAAAAAGTGGTTGAAGAAGCAATTTTTGTTACCCCGGATTTAAATCCAGAGTCCAAAACAGGTACTAAAGAAATGGGTGATGCCATTATTGCTGTACTTTAATAAAAGTAAAACATGGATGTTGAACATTTAAAGGCAGATTTGCTCTCGACACCGGCATTTGTGCTGGATGAACACACGCTGCTGAAAAACCTGACAGAACTGCAAACAATAAAGCAGCAGGCTGGCTGTCAGGTTTTATATTCCATTAAAGCATTACCTTTAACATGGCTGATGAAGTTGACCCATAAATACCTGGACGGTTTTTCGGTAAGCTCTTTATTTGAAGCGCGTTTAGCCAGCGAAATAGCAAAAGATGGCGACAGTATTCATCTAACAACACCTGGACTAAGGGCTGATGAGTTTTCACAGATCAGTCAGTTGTGTTCTCATATCAGTTTTAATTCATTCAGCCAGTATCAGCGCCTGACAAAAACCCAACAGCATCTTTGTTCCCTAGGTTTAAGATTAAATCTCAAATGTTCTTTTGCTGATGATTTACGTTATGACCCCTGTCGACCTTATTCAAAATTAGGGATTGCAATACCTTTAATTGAAAAGGTAGCTGATAATATTGAAGGCCTGCATTTTCATAATGCATTTTCAAATACAAACTACCAATTATTAACGGACTCTATCAGGCAAATTAAAAAAATATCAGGCTGTAATTTGGCTGATTTTAAATGGATTAATTTAGGGGGAGGCTATCTCTTTAACCAAATCAATAATCATCAGCCCTTAATCAATTTGAGCAAACAATTAATTGCAGACTATAAGCTTGAGGTTTTTATAGAACCGGGAAAAGCCATAGTGGGCAATGCTGGATTTATGGTAACAACGATTATTGATAGCTTTAATAGTGATGGAAAGCAGGTTTGTGTACTAGACAGCTCTGTTAATCATAATCCCGAAGTTTTTGAATATCAAAAAAAACCTGAGCTACTTGAAAATGAGAGTGATGGCCATTATCCCTGTTTATTAGTCGGATCAACTTGTCTGGCAGGGGATCTGATGGGCGAATATTGTTTTAAGAATATGCCCAAAGTAGGTGAGCGATTAGTCTTTAAAAATGTGGGTGCCTATAGCTTGAGCAAAGCCAACCGATTTAATGGCTATAATTTTCCTGATATTTATAAAATAGATAGACAAGGTGATATTAGCCTGATTAAACAATATAGTTATAATAGTTTTCGGGAACAGTGGATGGGGCAATAAAAATACAATGAAAGCGATATTAATGACGGATACAGGTTCAGCAGAGGTATTGCAGTTAGCGGAAATAGATGAGCCTGAAATCAGCCAGGCAATGCAGGTAAAAATCAAAATCAAAGCCGCGGGTATTAATCCTGTCGACACTAAAGTACGCAGAAATGGAACATTTTATTCCGAACCATTGCCGGTAATATTAGGCTGTGAGGGTGCTGGTGAGATAGTTGCAGTAGGAAATGGCGTGACTCAATATAAAACAGGAGATGAAGTTTGGTATTGTCATGGTGGCTTAGGCAAAGAACCCGGAAACTATGCACAATACACGGTGATTGATCATCGCTGGGTTTCATTAAAACCCAAAAACATTGATTTTATTGAAGCTGCCGCTATGCCACTGGTTTTAATCACAGCCTGGAATGCATTATTTACTAAAGGTAATTGTCAGCAACAACAGACGGTATTAATTCATGCCGGAGCCGGAGGTGTTGGACATATTGCTATTCAATTAGCAAAATTGAAAGGTACTAAAGTCATTACCACTGTGAGTTCTGTAGAAAAGGCCGCATTTGCTCATTCCTTAGGTGCGGATCATACGGTGTTTTATAAACAAAGCAATTTTGTAGAAGAGGTGAACCGTTTAACCGATGGAACAGGGGCTGATTTAGTTTTTGACACAGTGGGAGGGGATGTTTTTAAGCAAAGCGTTTTTGCAACTCGCTATTTTGGTCGTTTGATTACCTTATTAGACCCTGGAGAGCAGAGTTGGCAGGAAGCCAGAATGAGGAATTTGCTAATTGGTTTTGAGCTGATGTTAACGCCGTTATTAAAAAACCTGGATGCTGAAAGGGATATGCATATTGATATCCTTAAACAATGTGCACAATGGATAGAGCAGGGCCAGTTAACAGTCCATGTTTCAGACATGTTTCCTTTACAACAAGCCGCTTTGGCGCATACAAA
>CAZDMC010000157.1:0-5492 GCA_964506335.1 uncultured Methylomarinum sp.
GTGTCTTCTGCGTAAAGAGGGTATCAAAACGTGAGGTGAGTGATATTTTCTTAATGGGGTCAGGATGCTCCTTATAGTCTTTCAGGTCTGCATAATAAGTCCATATTTGATCCCTGACCTGAGCAATGTCTTCACGATGGGCTTCATTCAAAGGTAATAGCTTATGGATTAAACGCTCGGTATGTACCCAGCATAAACCATGGATTAAGACATTAAACTGTCCTGCATCATCACTCACAATGACTAAATCATGACATAAGCCATGCTGTAAAATACTTCCCAGCAAAGCACCTTCTGTTGCAATGCGTTGATGGCGGGTATTAGTAATAGAGTTTTCTTCAAGCCAGTCTAGCCATTTTTCCTGGCAACAGAAAGTCTGGTCTTTATGTTGCTGTACCTGTAATAAGCTAGCCTGTGGTAGCTTTTGATCTTTCATATAAGATAGGGCTGGTTCAGTGAGACAGTAATCTTGTTCTTCTGCTCTCAATAACTCAAGAAAGTTAACTCGACTTTTTGTTGGTGTGCTTTTAAACCAGGCGAAAAAGTCATTGCCTATCTGCGTCACATAACCATTTTTACCTTGATGCCGGGCACCGCTATCATCCACAGTCACATAAGTAGAAGCTGATAATCCACGGGTTAGGATGGCGTCTTTTTCGGCATGAAAAAGGGTTTTATTCGCAATGAGTAACTGGTTAATTTGTCCGGCGGATATATCAATACCCCACTCACGTAACTGTTCTAATAACAGCGGCTGTGTCGTTTGGCAATGATGATATTGATAGAGAATGTAGCTGATCAGACGAGGACCAAAATGCTGGTTATTAACTGAGCTGGGTAGTGTCCCTGTTAAGGTTTTATGATCAGGCGTATCCCAGCGTTCTAACCGATAACGAATATTGCAGACTTCAATGTGTAGATCCTGAACAACAAAATCACGATACCCTTTAAAACGGGAACCTTCTGGAATGGGGGCATCAGGTTTGATGACTTCATCTTGATGGATAGTTAACTGGGCTGTTTTACTTTTTTTCGCTCTTTTCTTCTTTAGTGTTTTATTGCTCTGCTGATCAGAATCTTTAGATTGATTCTTCTTATCGGTTTGTTCATCCAGTTTACTGGGTTTAAAGACCGGTCGTTTTTTCTCACCTTTTAAAATATTAATCTCATCTTTCAGTCGAGCTATTTCTTCAGTTTGGAGTTGGATTTGTTGTGCAAACTGCTCAGCCAGTGCTAACAGGACTTTAACAGTAGCTGTCTGATCTTGTTCAGGAACATCAGGGATGGTAAGGGGTTTTTTCACTATTTATAAAGGGCAATAAGTAACTAAACCCAGTATATCATCGGTTTTTTCGGCAGCCTGGTGTCTCCATGAGCAGGTTAAAGCTAACTTTTTAAGGCATAACCATCAGACAGTTAATTATTCACCGCAGCACTGACTCAGTGAGCTCTCTGTGCAAATTTTATACGTGTACAAGAAAAAAATATTTTCTTCTCTAAAAAGCTGTCAAGTGTTTTTTTGTTTTTTTTGAAAGAAATCTGCTGCGATTTTTTGTGATGAATTTATGCTTAGAGATTTAAAGAGTATGCTCTCTTTTGTTTGTAGGTTGTTAATGCTGCCCCTGGTTATTGAGAAGTTACGTTATTTTACCATAAGTATCTGTATTTAAATGATAATATGGGTTATCGGTCGAGCACAACTAAAAACCGAGGAAATTGCAATAGTTGACCTTCTTAAAAAGGAAAATATTGAAAAATTAGTATAGTAAGTAAAATACTTATTGCAAATGATAATCATTATCGTTAGTATAGCTCCCATGCACTTATCCTTTCCACAAAACAGGAGATACTAATATGCAAGCAGGTCAGATAATAAAAAATGAAAAGGTATCCCTATTAGAACTTCCTGATTTTAGAGCAGGTGCTTTTCAAACGTGCAATCTTAAACTTTATACTAACTTACAGAGCTGTTCTCGATTTTTTATAAAGCACTTACCCATCAAGTTAAAAAAACAATCAGGACTTTCAGTTTTAGAAAAAGAAAATAAATCAGATTACCCTGCGAGTGACGGTGAAAAAACCAATTGCCTTCGTATTGAAATATGCGCAGAAAAAATAAACGCATTATTAGCGCAGCGGCATATTTGTGCTGCTGATATTCGTTGTTTAGACACTGGTTCAAAGCAGTGCTTAAGGCAGCTCTGCTTAAATTCTTGTCTGTACAACCCAGCACATTCTAATCCAGCCTCTCAGCTACTGGAGAATTTAACGACAACTGAGCTACCATTACAAGTAGAAAAACGATGACTAAAAACCTTGATAAAGCCATCGTTATAAATCAGCTAAATAAAATACTTGGATTTGGGCTCGCAGGTGTAGTGCGTTGCGCCCACTATTCTTTCATGATCTTTGGCTACAATCGCATTCCGATTATTGGATGGATGCAAGTGCAAGCAGCAGAATCTTTAGCTCAGGCCAAAGAAGTCGGCGAATTAGTGACCCATCTTGACAGTCAGCCCTTATTGGCAACCCACCAACATGATATAGCCGATATTTTGGGTGAATCATTAGTGCACGAGCATAAAGCATTTTGTGCTTATCAGGAATTATTAGAATTAGTAAAAGATCGTTCAGTACTGCTTGAAGAATATGCTCGGCGGTTGATTGCCGAGGAAGAAATGCACCAGGGTGAAGCGGATAAAATGTTGCTTAAACCTGAAGATATTGAAACATTTTCTGTTTCATAGCGAAAGATGAGCTTGCCACAGCACAATATAGGTGATCATGATTTGAAATATAAAGGCAATGAAAATGATAATTTTCCTTTACGTATTTTAAGTTCAGCTATTTTTCAAGGAAATGAACAAATTATTATCGAACATAACGGCAAAGAATATATTTTACGTATCACCCGTAGTGATAAATTACTTTTAACAAAATAATTAAAGGCAATTAGATAATGAAATAATGATTTTCGGTTCAATTAAGCAGCATTTAAAAGTGCGAGGATTCAATTTTATAGGAGCTGTGACAAACTCTCTCATGTCATTTAAGTTCAGCATCTTCGCACCTTTAATGACATTTGCATTCATTTTTCTGTATTTCTTTTTGGCAATACAGGATAGCTACAAAATAAGCCAGCCAATATTTTGCCTCACCAAGCAAAGTTAGCCAGCCATGTACTGCGAGTGGGAAAGTTAATAATATTCTCGCTCCACAATATGATTGGAGGGTTCTATGAAAAAACACAGTATTTATTCTGTGTTCGGTTGGCGTGGTATTTACCTGGGTAGTAGTCTGCTGTTGTGTCCGTATGCGATGCTTAACGCAGAAGTGACGAATAGTATAGATTACAGTATCTTGCAAGTCGTTACCGTTACCGCTACTCGAACTGAACGCGAGGTCTTCGGCGTTCCTGAGTCGGTCAGTATTGTTAATAAAGCACAAATTGAAGCCGAACAGGCAACAGATCTATCTGATGTGATAGAGCATCTGCCTAATATTGATATTGAAGGTGGGCCGCGAGCGAGTGGCCAACGAATTACTATCCGTGGTTTATCCGATCAACGGGTGCTGTACTTGCTGGATGGTGCCAGACAAAATTTTAGCCGGGCACATAATAGTCGGGTTTTTTTAGATCCTGAGCTGTTAAAAAAAGTTGAAGTAGTCCGCGGGCCAACCACCTTATGGGGCAGTGGTGCGCTGGGTGGTGTTATATCATTAACGACTAAAGATGCCTTTGATTTATTACAACCCAACGAACGCTGGGGCGTCAAGCTAAAGGGCGGATTTCAGGGGGTTAATAATTTGTGGCAAAGCAATACTTCTGTTTTTGGTCTAGCTGGCGATAATGTTGACTATCTACTGGATTTTTCCTATCGCAATGCCAACAACATTGAATTGGGTGATGGCACTTATTTGCAAAATTCAGGGCTCGAATCTTATGCCGGTTTGGCCAAATTTACCTGGACTCCAGATGCATTTAATACCTTAGGGTTTTCGGCGCAAACTTTTGATAGGGAGTCCCAAGTTCCATCAAACCCACAGGGCAATCTTGCCAGATCGAATCCGTTAGTGGACAGAGACACGGAAACGCGAAATTTTACCTGGCGATATAGCTATGAAAATCCGGATCATGCCTTTATTCAGCCTAATGTTGTCGTTTACTACAATACGACTGAAACCGAGGAAAGTCGAACCATAAATCCTCGCGTAGACGAAACTTTTTTTGAAACGGTGGGCGTTAATGTCCGTAACACCATGCAGTTTAATCATTCTAAGCAGTTTGCTCAAACGCTTAGTTATGGCGTTGATTACTATCATGATGAAGCAGAAGGACAGCGTGATGGCCGGGATCGCACTACTTTTCCCAAAGCACAGTCGGATGTGGTGGGTGTTTATATACAAAATGAGATACATCTCTGGCAACGACTGACTATTATTCCTGGTGTGCGCTGGGATTTTTTTGAAAATCAAGCCGATGACGCATCAATCGCTAAACAACGCGAAGATGAAGTGTCCTTTAAGGTGGGTCTGAATTTTGAGGCGGCTGATTGGTTATCATTTCATGCCGCTTATAACGAAGCCTTTCGCGCGCCCAACCTCAATGAACTGTTTGTTACCGGAACACATTTTACCTGTGGCCGAGGCTGCGCTAATTTGTTTGTACCGAATCCTGATCTGAAAGCCGAAAAAGCACATAACAAAGAGATTGGTTTACGTTTGTACAAAGATCAGCTTTTTGTTGATGATGATAAAGCCCGTTTTCGCTTTTCCTACTTCCATAATGAAGTCGATAATTTTATTGATACTGTGGTTAATTTTACCTTCGCTCCTGTGCCTGGAAACCCAGGCTTAGGCGGCACCACAACTAATCTGAATGTTCGAGATGCAACGCTGGAAGGCTTTGAAATTGAGCTAAATTATGATTTGCCTTATGGCTATACCGGCGTGGCTTATTCGCAAACTCGAGGTGAAAATAAAAACACCGGCGAGTCATTATCTGATATTTCCGCTGATAAATGGGTGTTACAAGCGGGCTTACGTTTTCCGCAATGGGGGCTTGCTATGGGGTGGCGCACAAGCCTTATCGGGCAGCAAGACAAAATACCGGCAGGCGGCACTGCAACCGATGGCTATGATATTCATGATCTTAATATCGCCTGGGCACCCACAGGAAAATTGATAGGGCTAAAGATTAACTTTGGCATTGACAATATCACTAACCAGGATTATCGCAAACATCTGTCAGTGTTAAAAGAACCAGGCATAAATTATAAGACATCTGTTTCTTGGCAGTTTTAGCTTAGGAACGCGCACGGAATAAGTTGGGCAATTGGCAAAGTAATTTGTTCAAGTTATTTCGTGCGCGTTCCTTACGACTGGGAAGTGGTTTTAAACAGGTTGAACCTAGAAAAATCAGTTGAGCATGGATTTTATGGAAAATCTGGGCGAAAAAGACAAAGAATGGCTCGAAGATAAAGCTTCCGCTC
>CAZDMC010000158.1:0-5475 GCA_964506335.1 uncultured Methylomarinum sp.
ACTATCCATACTTCTTAAACCTTGTGGTATGGAGTAAATACAGAACGAGCCCTGGGTAATAAAGCGCTTGTTGAAAGATATAAAGAAAAGTTATTTAGTTTGTATCCTCTATCTAGAGAAGCCAGGCAGTTAAAAACAGCTATAAAAACAAACTAAAAATTCATGGCAAATAAAAACCAGTCCGTGCAAGCTATCCGTGGTATGCACGATATATTGCCCGAACAATCCCGGCGTTGGCAGTATGCAGAAAAAATCATTAGAGAAGTGATGGCAAATTACTGTTATCAGGAAATTCGCCTACCTATTGTAGAAAAAACAGAACTATTCAAACGCTCTATTGGTGAAGTCACCGATATTGTCGAAAAGGAAATGTACAGCTTTAATGATCGCAATAATGACTCCTTAACATTAAGACCCGAAGGCACGGCAGGCTGTTTGAGAGCGTGTCTCGAACATGGCTTGCTGCATAATCAGGTGCATAGACTCTGGTATTACGGCCCTATGTTCAGACATGAGCGCCCACAAAAAGGTCGCTACAGACAATTTTATCAACTGGGTGTAGAAACCTACGGTATGGCAGGGCCCGATATTGATGCGGAAATTATATTATTAACCGAGCGGATGTGGAAAAAATTTGGTATCAGGGATAAATTAAAATTAGAATTAAATACGCTGGGCACAACAGGAGAAAGGCTGGTTTACAGAAAAAAACTGCTGGCTTATTTTAAACAACACCTCTCATTACTGGATGAAGACAGTTTACGCCGACTAGAAAGCAATCCTTTAAGAATTCTCGATAGCAAGAATAGAGACATGCAATCGTTGATCAGCGATGCGCCTGAATTAATGGATTCATTAGGCGAGGATAGTCGACAACATTTTCAAACATTAACGCAAACATTAGACCAGCTTGGGATCAGTTATAAATTAAATACCCGGTTAGTTAGAGGTCTGGATTATTATGGAAAAACCGTGTTTGAATGGGTCACTGATGACTTGGGAGCACAGGGTACAGTCTGTGCCGGTGGCAGATATGATGGCTTGATTGAACAGCTAGGCGGAAAACCCAACCATGCTATTGGCTTTGCCATGGGAATAGAACGCTTAATATTGTTACTCGAACAATTGGATAGTTTACCATTAACAAACACGGTTGATGTCTATATGATTCGTGTAGGCGCAGAAGCCGAAAAAAAGGGCTTGCACCTGGCTGAACAAATTAGAAATGAAATGCAAGGCATCAAGTTACAAGTTAATTGTGCGGGCGGTAGTTTTAAAAGCCAGTTTAAAAAGGCGGATAAAAGCGGTGCTGACTATGCGCTTATTTTAGGAGATGATGAAATAAGTCGTGGAAAAATCAGTATAAAACCGCTAAGAACAGATCAAGAGCAAATAAATATCGGCGAAAACGAAGCCATTCAGTGGTTACAAACAAGGATTTAATTTAGCCTTCCCTGAAAAAAAAGTATAATTAGAAAACAATTAATCAATCATTTAGAGAAAAAAGTGGAAATTTACGATACTGAAGAAGAACAAATAGCGGCCATAAAAAGATGGTGGAAAGAAAATGGAACATCAACAATAGTAGGTGCTATTGCTGGGATATTGATTATCAGTGGCTGGAATTATTGGCAAGATCAACAGAACAATAAAGCGATACAGCTTTCATCATTATTTAGCTCGCTGTGGGTAAGTATCAATGAAGAAAAACAGGGCTCTGTCGAAAAAATTACAGAACGTATTATAGAACAGGATGCCACTTCGACTTATGCAACTTTTAGTCGTTTAATATTAGCTAAAACAAAAGTTCAGCAAGGTGACCTGGATACGGCAAAAAATATTTTAGAAAAAGTAATGATCGAAGCCCGTTCAGCAGAATTGAGGAATATAGCCAGAATACGATTAATAAAAATATTACAGGCTATCGGGGAAAATGAACAAGGATTACAACTTATTGCAGAAGTAGACCCGTCCACTACAGGTGGGTTTTCAGCAACTTATGATGAGTTAACAGGTGATCTTTATGTCGCTCTGGATCGTTTAGGTGAGGCACGCACCGCCTATAAAAGCGCGCTAAGAGCAGGAGCAAAATCACCTTTATTACAATTTAAACTCGATGATATTACAGCCGTTGAAATTATTGAAAGTAATACTATAGATAACCTGGTTAGTGAATGATAAAAACTGAACCCCATTTTATTTCCCTTTTCCTGCTATGTTTGCTTAGCTTGTTACTCTCAAGCTGTGCAGCTTTAGAAACGGGTGGTGAACTGGTTTCGGGTGTAACCAGCTATTTTTTGGGTGGAGAAGATAATAAAGCACCCCCAGCTGAATTAGTTGATTATGAAGCAGAAATTGAAATTGTTAACGATTTTCATGATGCTGTAGTTGCTAAAGAAAAAGTCGGTGTAGGAACGGATAAACAATTCATAAACCTGGTATTAGCGGTCAGTTACGGAAAAATACTAGCGGCAGACAGGCAGGGATTAGTACAAGCCAGAGATGTAAAAACAGGCGATTTAGTCTGGGAAACGAAGACAGACTTTCGTTTTTCAGCAGGGCCAGGAATGGGTAATAAAACCCTTGTTTTAGCCACCAGCAATGCAGAAGTTATTGCCTTTGATTTCGATACAGGCGAACAGAAATGGGTAACTTCTGTCTCTAGCGAAGTTCTGGCTAATCCAGTCATTGCCAAAGGCATTGTCATTATTCGAACAGCAGATGGCAGAGTATTTGCACTAAGCGAAGAAGATGGTGCAGAGCTTTGGGTTTTTGAGCGTAGTGTGCCTGCATTAAGTATTAGAGGAACAGGCTCTCCTATCATCGTCGAAGAAAATGTTATTGCTGGCTATGCTAATGGCAAATTGATTGCCTTACGCTTGATTGATGGCAAAAACAGCTGGGAAACCAGTATTGTCATTCCCAGTGGACGTTCAGAAGTTGAAAGGCTGGTTGATCTGGATGTTGATCCGGTCGAAACGGATGGTGTTATTTTTATTTCCAGTTTTCAAGGAGGTACATCGGCAGTGACTGAAATTGACGGCGATGTATTATGGCGAAATGAAGATGTTTCCTCATTTTCCGGACTAAGTTACGACTGGCGCTATTTATATGTAAGTGATACTCAAAGCCATGTCTGGCAACTGGATCAACGCAATGGAAGATCACTTTGGAAACAGGACGCATTGAATAATAGAATGCTCACAGCACCTGTAGCCTATGATGAGTATGTAGTGGTTGCTGATTATGACGGTTATATTCATTGGCTGGCAAATAGCGATGGTAGGCAATTAGGCCGCATCAAAATTTCAAATCAAGGCATTGCTGCAAAATTAGTCGTTGTTGATAATATAGTGTATGTTTATTCAAAAGATGGCACCTTGGTCGCGTTAAAAGCAAAATTATTTTAATGTTACCTGTCATAGCGCTAGTCGGGCGACCCAATGTAGGAAAATCGACACTTTTTAATTACCTGACCCGTAGCCGTGAAGCATTGGTTGCAGATTATCCCGGACTTACCCGAGATCGTAAATATGGCCGGGTTAAAAGAGGTGAACGCGATTGTCTGGTGGTTGATACCGGTGGCATTTCAGACCAAAACGAGGGAATTGATGGCTTTGCTAAACAGCAAATACATATTGCCTTAGCCGAAGCAGACATTGTTTTCTTTTTAGTCGATGCCAGAGAAGGCATCAATAGCTCAGATCAAGCCATTGCAGATTCATTAAGAAAACTGAATAAACCGGTAGTATTAGTCGCCAATAAGATTGATGGGCTTAATGCAGACATTGCAGCCGTCGATTTTTATTCATTAGCATTAGGCCAGCCGGTTAAAATTGCGGCGACACATGGGCGAGGAGTCGGCGAATTATTATCTCAGATTGATACCCTAATACCCCCGGTTGAAGAAGAAATAGAGCCAGAAGACAAAGGCATTAGCATTGCTGTAGTAGGCCGTCCCAATGTTGGAAAATCCACTTTAGTCAATCGCTTGCTGGGCGAAGAACGCGTGGTTGTTTTTGATGAAGCAGGTACCACACGAGATAGTATTTATATTCCATTTGAAAGAAATAATCAGAAATTTACTTTAATTGATACTGCCGGTATGCGCAGACGAGCCAAAGTCAAATTGCTTGTTGAAAAATTCAGTATTATTAAAGCCCTGCAAGCCGTAGAACAAGCCAATGTGGTTATTTACTTAGTTGATGCCAGAGAGGGAATTACTGATCAGGATGCGCATTTGCTAGGGATGATTTTAGAAGCGGGACGGGCATTAATTATCGGCCTAAATAAATGGGATGGGCTTAGCGTTGATCAAAAAAATCATATAAAAAGACAATTAGAAATAAAACTACCTTTTGTAGGTTTTGCAGAAAAGCATCCTATTTCAGCATTGCATGGCAGCGGCGTAGGCAAGCTATTTGATGTGGTACATGATTTATATGATGCGGCAATGGTTGATATGTCAACGCCGGTATTATCCAGGGTTTTAAAGGAAGCCATTGCAGCTCATCAACCGCCTTTGGTCAAAGGCAGAAGAATAAAACTTAAATATGCCCACCAAGGTGGAAGAAACCCACCAACTATTGTTATTCATGGGGTACAAACCGATTCATTACCCAGCGCATATAAGCGATATTTAATAAGCTATTTTAGAAAACAGCTAGAGCTACAGGGAACCCCGGTTAGAATAGTATTAAAATCAGCAGAAAACCCCTTTAAAGGGCAAAAAAACAAATTGACCGAACGACAACTGAAAAAGCGTAAAAGACTGGTCAAGCATCATAAGAAAAAGTGAGATTGTACTGTGTCGGAGAGAGAGAATATGCCAACAGTATGGAACAAAGCAAAACAAAAAAGGCAGGAATAAAATGGCAACAATTACATTTCAAGGAAAACCACTCAACACCTCAGGTGATTTACCCTCAGTAGGAACAATTGCACCCGACTTTTTACTGGTCAACGGTAAATTACAAGACGTGTCCTTAGCCAGCTATGCTGGAAAAATAAAAATACTCAGCATTGTACCCAGCTTAGACACGCCCACTTGCGCAGCATCTACTCGTCTGTTTAATCAAAAAGCCAATAAACTTGAGAACACCGTAGTGTTAGTCATATCAGCAGATTTACCCTTTGCACAAAGCCGTTTTTGTGAATCTGAAGGTTTAAAAGAAGTTATTCCTTTATCTACTTTTCGTTCTAATTTTGCTGTTGATTACGGTGTAAAAATAGTAGATACCATTTTAGCGGGCTTAACAACGCGTGCCATTATAATTATTGATGAAAATGACAAGATAATTTATACCGAGCTAGTCGGAGAAGTTGCTGATGAACCTGATTATGAGACTGCTTTGCTTGTACTTAATCGATAAACCTAGATAAATGTAGATTGGGTTAAGCAATCATTCTCAGGGGTTATATAGTCCACAGACTAAGGACGGTTACGAAATAACTTGAACAATTGACTTGTTTTTT
>CAZDMC010000159.1:0-5474 GCA_964506335.1 uncultured Methylomarinum sp.
GACAAACAAAAATCCTGCGCAATCTGGTGGGTTATTTATTGCGAGTTGCCTTAATACTTTCAGCATTAAAAATAATACATTTTTTTAATGCTGAACAGATTTTCTTCCAGTTATATTCAGCTTTATGCCCAACCCCATACAAAAATCCAGAACCGAGTTTAATAAACTACAAAAACGTCTGCGCAGAAATGTAGGCGAAGCCATCGCCGATTACAATATGATCGAAAACGGTGATAAATTGATGGTTTGCTTATCGGGTGGCAAAGATTCTTTTGTGATGCTAGATATTTTGCTAAATTTACAAAAAACAGCCCCGGTTTCATTTGAAATTCTAGCGGTTAATCTTGACCAGAAACAGCCCGGTTTTCCTGAGCATATTCTGCCTGAATATTTAACCTCCATAGGTGTTCCCTATCATATTATTGAACATGATACATACAGTATTGTAAAAAGAATTATTCCAGAAGGTAAAACTACTTGCAGTTTATGTTCACGTCTTCGCAGAGGAACGCTTTATGGTTTTGCCAAAGAGCATAAAATTACCAAAATCGCTTTAGGTCACCATCGTGACGATATTTTAGAAACCTATTTCCTCAATATGTTCTTTGCCGGAAAATTAAAAGCCATGCCGCCCAAATTATTGAGTGATGATAAGCAAAATATAGTGATTAGACCCTTGGCTTATTGTAAAGAAAAAGAGATAAGCCAGTTTGCTGAAATAAAAAACTTTCCTATTATTCCTTGTAATTTATGTGGCTCACAAGAAAACCTGCAACGACAAGCCATGAAAGAGATGTTATCAGGCTGGGACAAACAATTTCCGGGTCGCCTGGAAACCATATTTTCCAGCCTAAAAAATATTGCACCCTCACAAATGGCTGATACTCGATTATTTGATTTTGCTAGTTTGGAAAGGAATGAAAATAATGGACTGCGAATAGCATCTGAGGATGGTGGACTAGACATATTAGAAAGATAAGAGGTCTTTCTAAGCCCTGAAACAGTCTTCATCCTAATAAAAGTGTAGTCACTGCCTGACGGTTTCGGTAGTGCTTGAAACCCTCATTTCCTGTGTGTAAACTCCGATTTTTGTGCGTCCACCCGTCAACTCTACAGGCGGCTTACATCGATCCTGAAAAGACTCCAAGACAATAAAATGAATAGATTAAAAAACAAAATACGTGATATCCCTGACTTTCCAAAACCCGGTATCATTTTTAAAGACATAACACCTTTAGTCAAAGATCCTGTAGCACTGCGACTTTGTATTCACCAATTAATACATCCTTTTTTAGAAAGGGAAATAACCGCTGTTGCTGGAATGGAAGCCAGAGGCTTTATTTTTGGCTCACTGGTTGCCTGGGAATTGGCCATTCCATTTGTGCCACTTAGAAAGCCAGGAAAATTACCCTATGAGGTACAAAGTGTCTCCTATGACCTTGAATATGGCTCCGCTACACTGGAAGCACATATTGATTCATTTGAAGAAAACGACCGCATTTTAGTCGTTGATGATCTGCTAGCTACCGGTGGCACAGCCAAAGCAAGTTGTGAATTAGTTGAAAAACTAGGTGCTAAAGTTGAAGCCTGTGCCTTTGTTATCGAACTGGATTTTTTAAAGGGAAGAGAAAAACTTAAGGAATATGAACTGCATTCTTTATTACATTACTAGGAGGCTGTCCGAGAATAGAAGTCGTAGCGAGGGGAAGCTATTTTGAGTCGGGTTTTTTGATTTTTTGAGGCGAATAGCAGGCTCTTTAACGAAAAAAATCGGGAAACCCGGCCAAAATCAGCTTTTCCACAGTAGACTTTCTATTCTCGGACAGCCTCCTAGCGGCCTGTCAATGTTGTATTGACGAATAGAATGCATTCAAAAAATATCATTCCCGAATAAACCCTGCAACTAAAAATCTAATCTAGTTTTTCTATTTTTTCAGACGCTTGCTCAAAGGACTGTGATGCCTCGTCAAATGACTTGACTGCACCCTCAAACGACTCTGAGGCCTGTCCAAAATTTTCAACATCAGAACTTAATCTCAGCGTGTAAGCCGATGACTTTCCATCTTGTTCCTGAATGCTAGTTTTAGCAATTTCAGGCATGGCTGTCACTGTTTCCTGCTCTTTTGCAGTGTCAACTACAACTGTCGCTCCGCTGGTTACCGACTCATCCGATAGCTCTTCCTCATCATAAAAATCATCTTCAAAAGAAAGAACATCATCAGTAAATTCAGAATTACCATCTGTTATTAAATACTTCCGATGCTGTAAAAAAGATTCCCGGGTAAAAACGTAGGGATCAAGAGCGGCCTCATCTATAAAGTTCAATGCCCCTTCCGCATTAGCTCTGGCATTCAACAATTGAATCAATTGAACAGGAAACCCAACATAACTTGCAGGGTTTGCTGCAGTATCAAATATGGCACCAGGAATACCTCTACCCGTAGTCGGTCCAAGTATCGGTAAAACCAGATAAGGTCCTTGCGGAACACCCCATACAGCGAGAGTCTGTGCAAAATCCTCATCATTTTTTTCAAGTCCTACTTCGGTAGCAACATCAAATAAACCGGCTAAACCCGCTGTTGAATTAAGCAGAAAGCGACCTGAATCTTCGACACCTTGTTGCAATTTTCCTTGCATCACGTTATTTAATACAACATTGATATCATCAAGGTTATTAAAAAAGTTAGCAATACCTGTTTGTACAAATTGCGGCGTCACCCATAAATAGGCATCGGAAACAGGCTGAGCAACGTATTTGTCAACACCCTCATTAAAACCAAAAATATTTCGGTTCACGTCTTCATAGGGATCTGCTTCTGAAATTTCCACATCAGAGTCAGTGATTTTATGATTAGCACAACCTGTTAATAAAAGTGATGTTGCTATCAATAAAACAGTACATAAAGATGAAAACTCTTTCTTTTCTAAAAATGTGGACATAATGGATGAACTCCAAATCTATTGTTTTGCGTAATTATCAATTTTTTCGCTGATTTTTGCAATTAAAGCTTCAAATCCTTTTCGCTTTAGAATACTGGTGTACTCCGAACGCTTTAGAGCTAAGTCACTGACACCATTAGCAATAATGTTAATTATTCGCCAGTTACCCCCTTTTTTCTTCAGCATATAATCTAATTTAACATCCTTTTTTTTCGGCAACTCTAGAGCAGTATGCACTATGATACCACCTCTTGCCGTCTCATCTTCTGATTGATACACAAAAGATTCACCCGAAAATTCCTTAAAATTAAGTGCGTACGCTGAAATACTTAAACGAGTAAAAATATCAGTGAGTGTCTTCTTTTGCTCATCAGATAAGTGCTTCCACTCTTTTCCCACCACAATTCGAACAATTTTTGCCAAATCATGGCTTTTCAAAATAGCAGGTTCAAGTTGCTTAAAACGCCCCTGAAAGCCTAATTCCTTACCCTGCTTCATCACCTTTAAAAGTTCACTCTGAAAATCATGAACAATACTTCTGGCTGAAACAGATTGTTCTAATGTGATTGTTTTCGGCAAATTTATTTCAGCTTTAGCTGCAGCAACTGAATTACCAACATTTACAAAAAGTATTATAAAGCTAAGCAAGACCCCACGATTTTTTAAATAATTCAAAATATCTCCTTACACAATGAAATAGAGCGTCTAAAATGTATTTCAGCTTTTAAAAATTATGATTCAATTTTCACTGGAATCTCAGAAATAGAACGCACAGGTTCAATTTCAGCAAAATTAGCCACAGCCACTTCCGCCATCGCCCCTTCCGTTTTTGGACCTCTTAGGGAAACCATTAAGCCTTTGAGAGGATTCGTTAGCATATCTTCAACTGCGGTCGCTTCATAGCCACAATGTGCCATACAGTTCGCACATTTAGGATTATGCACATTGCCGTATTTTTCCCAAGGCGTAGTATCCAGTAACTCCTTAAATGTGTCTACATGCCCTTCATCTGCTAATAAATAACACGGTTTCTGCCAGCCAAATACATTACGCGTAGGATTGCCCCAAGGCGTACATTCATAAGACTGGTTTCCTGCCAAAAAATCCAGATACAAACTGGAATGATTAAAAATCCATTTGCGATTTTTCCCAAGTGCAAAAATTCCTCTGAATAAATCTTTGACATCTTTACCTTTGATAAAAACATCTTGCTGGGGTGCATGCTCATAACTAAATCCTGGAGCAATGGTGACACCTTCTACACCTAAATCGGTCACATAATCCATAAATTCAGCCACTTCACTGGCTGTTTCACCTTGAAATAAAGTACAGTTAACGGTTACCCTAAAACCTTTACTCAGTGCCAGTTTAATCGCATCCACCGCTATATCAAACACACCTTTCTGACAAACCGAGGTATCATGCCTTTCTTTATTGCCGTCCAGATGAATGGAAAAGGTTAGATAAGGGGATGGCGTATAATCTTTTATTCTCTTTTTCAGCAATAAAGCATTGGTACAAAGATAAACAAATTTCTTTCTTTCAACAATCCCTTTAACTATTTCAGGCATTTCTTTATGGATTAAAGGTTCTCCACCCGGAATAGAAACCATCGGCGCACCACATTCATCCACTGCATCCAGACATTCTTTAACGGAAAGACGTTTATTTAAAATATTATCGGGATGGTCAATCTTGCCGCATCCAGCACAGGCTAAATTACATTTATACAAGGGTTCAAGCATCAAAACCAAGGGGTATTTTTTAATACCTTTCAGTTTCTGTTTAATTAAATAACTACCGACTGCTAATTGCTGGCGTATAGGTACACCCATAAAAACTCTCCAAAAAACCGTAAAAAACATTATTCCATTATTAATTAATTGCGTTGCTTACTGGCAACACTACTCTTTAAAAGAAACTTAAAAACAGCATTCTGACAGAAATTAATAACTATATGATAACAAGAATACTCTTTTCTCTGCATTGACACCACCTTTAAATCACAGAAAAACAACAGCACTTCACAAACATCAAAAATTTTACAGTGATTTTACAATAAAACCAGCTGGAATATTTTTTTTAAAAAGACCGGAAAAACACTTAACACAATGTAATTAAACGAATTAGTTATAGTATTATGCAATAAATAATTTTCCGTCTAGTACAAAAAACCTTAAAAACCTTGTTTTTGTCACAAAACAACATGACTTTGCAATACACCAACAAAACGACTATCATAACAATATATTGACAAACCCTGTGCCTCCTTTAAATACCAACAGAAATATGAACGGATCTCAAATAGACAATCCCGAATCATTAATCAGTCTGCCCGATACTGAATTACAAGCTATTTTGCTTGAGGGAGTCTCGCGCACATTTGCCTTAACCATTCCGCAACTACCCAAGGAATTATACCCTGCTGTTGCTAACGCTTACCTTCTTTGCCGGATTGTAGATACTATTGAAGACGAAGTTTCTCTCAATCCCGCACAAAAAGTATATTTTTACTCAGCCTTTATAGACATTGT
>CAZDMC010000160.1:0-5466 GCA_964506335.1 uncultured Methylomarinum sp.
CTGTTTCAGAAGCCTGATAAACCAACAACCTACACCCCTGGCAGAATCATGGTGAGTAGTTACAAACAGTTTAGCATTAGACTTAGAAAATCAATTGCTAAGCTTTTCTAAACTAAATGCTTGGTGTAAACTCATCGCCACAACCATTCTAAAGTAATGACTGACTATAATTTAACGCACCTAAAACAGCTCGAAGCCGAAAGTATTCATATTATTCGTGAAGTAGCTGCTGAATTTGATAAACCCGTAATGCTGTACTCCGTTGGGAAAGATTCAGCGGTTATGTTGCAGCTGGCCATGAAAGCTTTTTATCCCGGCAAACTGCCTTTTCCTTTAATGCATATTGATACCACCTGGAAATTTAAGGAAATGATTGCATTCAGGGATAAATTAATCAGCGATCTAGGTCTGGATATAATCGTTCATATTAATCAGGAAGGGGTTGCACAAGGTATGGGGCCGTTTACTCATGGCAGTAAAAAGCATACCGATGTAATGAAAACCGATAGTTTAAAACAGGCATTAAATAAACATCAATTTGATGCGGCTTTTGGCGGCGCACGTAGAGACGAAGAAAAATCACGCGCTAAAGAACGTGTTTATTCTTTCCGTGACAAAAACCATCGCTGGGACCCCAAAAACCAGCGTCCAGAGTTATGGAATATTTATAATGGCAGGCTGGATAAAGGTGAAAGTATTCGGGTTTTTCCATTATCAAATTGGACAGAACTGGATATCTGGCAGTATATCCATTTAGAAGACATCCCTATCGTTCCCCTCTATTTTGCTAAAAAACGTCCGGTAGTTAATAAGGATGGCATGTTAATCATGGTTGACGATGATCGAATGCCCATAGGCCCCGAAGATAAAATAGAAATGAAAATGGTGCGTTTTAGAACCTTAGGTTGTTATCCACTAACCGGAGCCGTTGAATCAACCGCCACCACACTGCCAGAAATTATTCAGGAAATGTTGTTAGCCACGACTTCTGAACGCCAGGGACGATTGATCGATCATGATCAGTCGGGTTCTATGGAACAGAAAAAACGTGAAGGGTATTTTTAGAGCAGGTTCAAGACGAAAGGCACAAGGCTAAAGGTTAGAGCATGCGGTTTGAAGACTTAGAGGTTTGGAAACGTTCATCTCGACTTTGTGTTGAAATCTATAAAACGCTTGCTTGCTGCAAAGATTATGGTTTTAAAGACCAAATTACGCGTTGTAGCTTGTCTATTCCTAGCAACATTGCTGAAGGTTTTGAACGAAGTACCAACAAAGATAGCAATAAATTCTTCTACTATGCTAAGGGTTCTTGTGGCGAATTACGAACCCAAATATACATAGGTATAGAAATTGGTTACATAAAGAAAGAAACAGGCACCCTTTGGAAAAATGAAGCAGAACAGTTATCAAAAATGCTATCAGCTTTAATAAAACACCGTAGCTCTTGATCTTTTTACCTTGAACCTTTCACCTTGAACCTAAAATTTTTTAAGGAAAAATTTTCCAATGTCCCACCAATCCGAATTAATCAGTACCGATATTGATGCCTATCTGGCACAACATGAACATAAAGAACTTTTGCGTTTTTTAACCTGTGGTAATGTTGATGATGGCAAAAGCACCCTTATTGGCCGTTTATTGCACGATTCCAAAATGATTTATGAAGATCAACTAGCCGCTGTGCAAGCTGACAGTGTTAAATCTGGCACTACCGGCGCAGGTAAAATTGATCTGGCTTTATTAGTTGATGGTTTACAGGCAGAACGTGAACAAGGCATTACTATTGATGTGGCTTACCGATACTTTTCGACTTCAACACGAAAATTCATTATTGCCGACACCCCCGGGCATGAACAATATACCCGTAACATGGCCACCGGTGCATCCACTTGTGATTTAGCGGTTATTCTGATTGATGCCCGTTACGGTGTGCAAACCCAAACCAAACGCCATAGTTTTATTGCTTCTTTGCTGGGTATTAAACATATTATTGTAGCTGTCAATAAAATGGATTTAATTGATTACAGCGAAGAAACCTATCATAAGATAAAACAGAATTATCTTGATTTCACAAACATACTGGGTCTTGCTGATATTCATTTTATCCCGATGTCTGCACTGGATGGTGACAATGTAGTCAATAAAAGTGAGAACATGCCCTGGTATACTGGCAAGGCCATGATGGAAACATTAAATACCATCAAAATCTCAAACGACCACAATTTTGTAGATGCCCGTTTCCCGGTGCAATATGTTAACCGTCCTAATCTTGATTTTCGTGGCTTTTGTGGCACAGTTGCATCCGGTGTTTTTCATCAAGGTGATTCCATCACTGTTTTACCCTCAGGCAAAACCAGTAAAATAAAATCCATAGTGACTTATGACGGTGATTTAGACGAAGCATTTGCACCTTTAGCCGTCACCTTGATTATGGAAGATGAAATTGACATTAGCCGAGGCGACATGATTATCGGCAATGACACTCATTCTCCTCAGATTGCTGATAAATTTAATGCAACAATAGTCTGGATGGATGAAAAAATCATGCTGCCGGGTCGCCAGTATATTATCAAATTAGCAACGCGCAGTGTTTCAGGCAGTATCTCGTCTATTAACTATAGAATTGATGTCAACACCCTGGAGCATCATGATGCCAGCGAACTAAAACTCAATGAAATCGCCTCTTGCACTCTATCAGTCAACGCCCCTGTGGTGTTTGATAATTACCAGCAAAATAAAGGGACAGGGGCTTTTATTATTATTGACCGGCTAAGCAATGTCACCGTCGGTGCAGGTATGATCACCGGTGAAAGTGATACCAGTGATTTAAGCCCTGTTTCTGCCAGTGAACGAGCCGCCCGCTACAGTCAAAAAGCAACCGCCATTAATCTAACAGGTACAAACAGCCTGGAAATAGCTTATCAACTGGAAAGAAAATTATTTGATACAGGACACGCATCAACGGTACTTGAAACACAAACAGCTGATAGCCAATCTCTGCTTGATGTCATTAAAAAAACTGGATTGATTTGCCTGTCTGTAGAAAATAATACTGATTCGACCGATATTACAATAGATTGCAATAGCCACTCTATTGATAAAATTTATAATATTCTTAAAGAACAAAAGATTATTTATTAATCAAACTCTATATCTCTTGTAGCCCGTATGAAACGCAGTGTAATACGGGGTTTCGACGCGCACCGGACTTCCCGTATTACGCTTTAGGCTTCATACGGGCTACAATAATGTGTTGGTGGTAGAGAGTGTATACCCACACAGCCGAATTTTATTCAAATACCTCAGTTAAAAAACTTTGCATACTCGCCCAGGAACGCTTATCTGCCTCTGCTTGGTACACAGTACCAAAATCAGGATCATTAGCTATCGGGTTGGTGAAAGCATGCAAAGTATGACCATAAGTATGAATTTGCCAATCCGCGCCTGCTTGCGTTAACTCTTGCTGTAAAGTAATGACTTGATCAACGGGCACCATGGGATCATCATTACCATGTAAAACCAGTACTTTAGCCTTGATAGCAGGTGACTGATTTTGTTCTGGTGCCCCCAGCAGACCATGAAATGAAACCACTCCCTTAATATCCACTCCTGATCTTGCCAAATCCAGCACACACAAGCCACCAAAGCAAAACCCAATAGCTGCCAATTTTTTATCATCAACCCAGGGTAATAATTTCACCGCATATAAAGCCGCCTTCATTCTGCTCATAATCAGACTTCTATCATCCATAAAGGGCTGCATTAAACCTGCACACTCTTCATTGCTTTGCCCTAAAACACCTTTTCCATACATATCGACAGCAAAAGAAAAATACCCCAGTTCAGCAATCTTCAATGCTTTTTCTTCAACAAAAGCACTGCGCCCTGCCCAGGGATGGTTAATTAATACTGCGGGTCTACGACCCTCTATAGCATCATCATAAGCAAAAAAACCTTGTAGTAAAATATCGCCATCCAGATAATCTACTTTGTTAGAAATAATAGCCATTACACCCTCCTTTAATTAATCTCTTTAGATTGTCGTAGAGAATTTAAAAAACCTGTCGATGCGTCCTCAACCATATCTAACACTCTTTCAAAACCATATTTACCGCCAAAATAAGGATCCGGTACCTCTCGTGTTTCAAGCTGTGGGGCAAAATCTAAAAAATATTTTATTTTATTTTTAAATTGATCAGGGCATGATTGTATTAAAATTTCATAATTATCATGGTCCATAGCCAGGATATAATCAAAATCTTCAAAATCGCTCAAAATTACTTTTCTTGCTGTTATTTGCTCAAGAGATACACCTCGGTTTTTTGCTGCTTTTTGAGCACGTAAATCAGGTGCTTCGCCGACATGATAAGCATGTGTTCCCGCTGATTCGATGTCAAATTGTTGACCAACGTTTTCTTTTTCAACTAATACAGAAAAAACGCCTTCCGCTGTTGGAGACCTGCAAATATTGCCCATGCAGACAAAGAGAACTCTTATTTTTGATATATTATTCAATAACTTAATCCTTTTAAAAATTATATTTATACTGCTACTTTACAATGTCTTTATATTAATTATATCAGACAGTTGTGTTTTTATTTTGGGGAAAGAAACTAAGCCGCTTATCTACCATTACCGGGCTAGGAGGCTGTCCGAGAATAGAAGTCGTAGCGAGGGGAAGCTATTTTGAGTCGGGTTTTTTGATTTTTTGAGGCGAATAGCAGGCTCTTTAACGAAAAAAATCGGGAAATCCGGCCAAAATCAGCTTTTCCGCAGTAGACTTTCTATTCTCGGACAGCCTCCTAGATAACAGGGTAATTATTATTAAACCCTTATTGTTCTTTTTAAATTATAAGCTAATATTATACTATTGCCTTTTATTGCCTTTTGACAATGTGGCCATATAGACCAAACCTAGGGAGAAACCGTAATGACAATGATGAACAGGAACTCTGTGGGTGTAAAAGTATTGGCAGCAACAGTATGTTCAATGATCATAATGGCAAGTATCTTATTAGTTATTTATGCTATTGACAGTAAAGAAAAAGCAATGGATGCTCGTATAAATAAGGCAAAACATTTGTTGATAATTTCAGAGGCTGTTGTCGATAATACGCTTGATCACTGGAAGTCAGGACTGTTTAGCCCGCAATATTTGCAAAAAATTATTGAACAAAAAAGTTCATCTCAAACTAAAGCGCTTGTGATGGAAACAGTCCCTTTTGCAATCGTAAGCAGTATTATTCAAAAAGAGGCAAAAGCAGGGAACTTTCGCTTCAAAGTGCCTGTTGTGAATGCAAGAAACCCTGAAAACCAGGCAGGTCCTATTGAAAACAAAGCTTTAAGCTATTTTCAAAATAACCCCTATAGCAAGGAATATACCTTCTTTGACGAAGAACATGAAGAACTCCGTTACTTCAGACCTATAAGACTCGAGGAACAATGCGAATTATGCCATGGCAACCC
>CAZDMC010000161.1:0-5422 GCA_964506335.1 uncultured Methylomarinum sp.
GACCAAGGATGGTCTGTAGTAGAGCAATGCAGGAGCAATTGCCGAGGAGCAAAAAACGGCCTGCTTCAGAAGCCTAAAAAAAACAACAACCTACAGCCTTAGCAATATCACGCTGAATAGTTAGTTATTTTTTTGCTTTTAACGCTACCCTGGCAAATCGTCTTTTCCCCACCTGGTAAATCTGTTTTGTATTCACTGCTATTATCATTTTAGGATCAGACACTTTTTCTCCATCAATTTTCACCGCTCCTTGCTTCACCATTCTAAGCGCATCCGAGGTGCTTTTTGTAAGCCCCACTTGTTTTAATACATTTGCTATTGCAATTCCATCATTACCAACACTCAATTCAAACTCATCCATTTCATCAGGCATTGTGCCACGCTGAAATCTTGCTTCAAAATTTTCCAGGGCTTTTTTTGCCGCCGCTGCATCATGAAATCTTTCAATAATCTCCTGAGCTAAATTGACCTTATAATTTCTAGGATTAGCTCCATCATCACATGCCTGCTTCCATTGCTTTATTTCAGTCATTGCTCTGAAACTGAGCAATTCAAAATATCGCCACATTAATTCGTCCGATATTGACATGATTTTGCCAAACATTTCATCTGCGGAATCCGCTATGCCAATATAGTTATTCAGCGATTTTGACATTTTCTGCACACCATCCAACCCTTCTAATATAGGCATGGTAATGACAGTTTGCGGCTTTTGACCAAAAACCTCTTGTAACTGACGACCGACCAATAGATTAAACTTTTGATCTGTACCACCCAACTCAACGTCTGCTTTCATTGCGACTGAATCATAGCCTTGAATTAATGGGTACAAAAATTCATGAATTGAAATCGGCTGCCCACCTTTAAACCGCTTGCTAAAATCATCACGCTCCAACATTCTTGCTACTGTATGCTTTGCTGCTAGCTGAATTAGATCAGCCGATGACATTTTATCCATCCAGGTAGAATTAAATACAATGCGTGTTTTTTCCGGATCCAGTATTTTAAAAACCTGCTCCTGATAGGTTTTTGCATTTTCTAAAACGTCTGCTTTAGAAAGCGCTTTGCGAGTGACATTTTTTCCCGCAGGGTCGCCAATCATCCCGGTAAAATCACCAATGAGAAACTGTACTTCATGCCCTAAATCCTGAAACTGTTTAAGCTTATTAATTAATACAGTATGTCCCAAATGTAAATCAGGTGCAGTCGGATCAAAACCTGCTTTTATAACAAGCGGCCTATCTTTCTCAAGCTTTTTAATCAACTCAGACTCAAGCAAAATCTCATCAACACCTCGCTTGATCTGTTCCAGTATTTCTTCTTGCACACGCTTCTCCAAAATCAAATCTGTTTTTTGACTATTATAAATTCATTTATACAAATCTTAGGAATAAAATATCTTTTTAATTTATAATTGTAAGTTTAGAATTCGCTGGAATTCTTTGTTTTCGCACAAGACTTGGATCAAATAAACTCGTGAATGACAATTATAGAACTTTGTTTTTAGGCATCATTGCTATATTCACTGTATACGCAAGCTATATCCTTATTTCGCCTGAAAAAACTACCCCAATACCCATCACTACAGCATTAGATATTCCTGCCATCCAGTCGGAACCGGCGATACTCTCTATTAATAATCCACAGATTACTGCACAATTAACACAACCGCTAATACCGCAACTTACTCAGCAGAGATCCCTTAGCCACAAAATAAAAAAAGGCGAAAGCCTTTCCACTATCTTCTCAAAGCTTGATTTAAGTAAATTAGATTTACATAAAGTAATTCACGCCAATGAATTAGGCCAACAATTTGCCTCAATTTCTCCTGGGAAAACACTCAATGCAACAATCAATGCTAGCGGTCAACTACAGCAATTAATTTACCAAAAAAACCCCATTGATACCTTAAAAGCCACTCGTATCAACGATGAATTTGATGTTGAGATTATAAGCAAACCCAGACAAATAAAAATTAGCAGCACTCACGCTATTATTAATTCATCCTTATTTCTTGATGGTAAAGACGCGGGCCTCTCAGACAAACTTATTATGGAACTGGCGGGTATTTTTGCCTGGGATATTGATTTTGCCTTAAGTTTACGCAAAGGCGATCAATTTACCGTTATTTATGAACAGGTCTTTGTTGATAACAAAAAAATTGACACGGGCAACATTCTATCTGCTGAATTCATAAACCAGGGACATTCATACACTGCGGTCAGGTTTGAAGATAAAAATGGCTCCGGTGAATATTTTACCCCCGAAGGTAAAAGTATGCGTAAAGCTTTTTTGCGCACCCCGGTTGATTTTGCCCGTATTAGCTCTCGCTTTAACCTAAGAAGAAAACATCCTATTTTAAATAGAATTCGCGCCCATAAAGGCGTTGATTATGCCGCCAGAACAGGAACACCCATTAAAACGACCGGCGATGGAAAAATTACATTCCGTGGCCGTAAAGGCGGCTATGGTCGCGTTGTCATTGTCCAGCACGGACAAAAATACAGCTCCCTTTATGCCCACATGTCTAATTACAAAAAAGGACAAAAAATAGGCAGTCGGGTAAAGCAAGGGCAAATTATTGGCTATGTCGGGAAATCCGGTTTAGCCACCGGCTCACATCTGCATTATGAATTTAGAGTCAATGGTGTTCATAGAAATCCACTGACCGTAAAGCTGCCTAAGGCAAGACCCATTAAAAAATCTTTATTAGCCGAATTCAAAAAACAAACTCAACCGCTGATTGCACAGCTTAATTCGATTAAAGCAAAAAACCTAATCGCCCAAAACCTTCTTGAATAAATGACTGAACTCTATATAGGTTTAATGTCAGGCACCAGTCTTGATGGTATTGATGCCGCCCTGGTTAAATTTGATACCGACAATATTGAACTTGTTGATTTTTTATACAGCCCTTTTTCAGACACTCTAAAAAAAGAAATCCAGCAACTCTGTCAGGCTGATAGCCCTATATATTTAAAACAGTATGGTTCAATTGATGCCCAGCTAGGCAAACTGTTTGCTACATCAGTTAAGCACTTACTGAAAAAAACAAATACCCCTCATACAGCAGTAACTGCTATTGGTAGCCACGGGCAAACTGTTTATCATGCACCGTCTGAGCCTTCTGCTTTTTCTTTACAAATTGGCGACCCCAATATCATTGCTGAATTAACCGGTATTTCAACAGTTGCCGACTTTCGCAGACGAGACATAGCAGCCAAAGGACAAGGCGCACCTTTAGTCCCGGCTTTCCATCAAGCCGTTTTTTCCAGCATATTCGATTTATCCAGACAACAGATAAGCATTGTCAATATAGGGGGTATCGCTAATATCAGTTATTTAACCAAAAATCAGACGATTGGTTTTGACACTGGCCCGGGCAATACCTTGATGGATTTTTGGACTCAAAAACATCACAACAAAGATTACGATGAATGTGGACGCTGGGCAAAAGCAGGCACTGTTGATCTCAAACTACTTGCACACTTAAAACAGGATCTTTATTTCAAAGCAAAGCCGCCTAAAAGTACCGGTAGAGAATATTTTTCTGCTGACTGGCTTAACCATAAACTAGCTGATTTCAGCCAATGCGATGCAAAAGATATTCAGGCAAGCCTCTGTCAGTTAACAGCAGAAACAATCACTGACGCTATCCAGAAATACGCACCTTTAACTGATCATACCTTGATTTGTGGTGGTGGAGTTCATAACAAAACCCTGCTTGAGATAATCAATAAAAAACTCAATCACCCGGTTCTATCAACTACAGAATACGGGATAAACCCAGACCATGTTGAAGCGATGGCATTTGCCTGGCTAGCCCGGCAAACTATTAATAATTTACCCGGTAATTTAAGCCAGGTAACAGGCGCAAAAAAAGCGGTTATTCTTGGTGGTGTTTATCCTGGAAAGAGAGAAATAGACTAAAACCCATACCTGCTCAGCCAGAATGACTAGGAGGCTGTCCGAGAATAAAAAGTCTACTGCGGAAAAGCTGATTTTGGCCGGATTTCCCGATTTTTTTCGTTAAAGAGCCTGCTATTCGCCTCAAAAAATCAAAAAAACCGACTCAAAATAGCTTCCCCTCGCTACGACTTCTATTCTCGGACAGCCTCCTAGAAGTGCCCCCAATGTCTACCCACTAAACTGAAAAAGACGATCCACAACCGCAAGTAGTACTTGCATTAGGGTTCCTAATAACAAACTGGGCACCGGTCAAATCTTCCTTAAAATCTATCTCCGCGCCACTTAAATAGCCAATACTCATTGCGTCTATCAAAACGGTTACCCCGCCATTCTCAATTTGGGTATCGTCCTCATTGATTTCTTCATCAAAAGTAAAACCGTACTGAAAACCCGAACATCCTCCACCCGAAATATAAACTCTAAGTTTTAAATTATCGTTATCCTCTTCTTCAATCAATGCACTGACTTTCTTGGCAGCATTATCTGTAAAAACAATAGGATTAGTCATTCTTTTCTTCTAAATAAATAATAAAGTAACAATTATGTCAATACCTAGTATTTTAGTCAAGAATTTGTAATGCCTTACAAGGTACAAATATGAGCAGAAAAAGAACAAATTACAGTACTGATTTTAAAAGCAAGTTAGTCATCGAAGTATTGAAGAATGAAAAGGCCTTGGCAGAAATAGCCAGTGCCAATAATCTCACCCCAAAGAATCTACAGAACTGGAAGAAGATATTCCTAGAGAATGCTGAAACAGGTTCTTAAATAATAAACTGGATGAGGCGGCTTAATTGATTGGGAATAAGATTTTTGAAATAATTGTCTTGACTATTTGGGGTACTACACTTAAAAACGGGTAAAAAGATAAATCAGCTATTACCGTTTTTTCCACTACTTTACTTTAAGGTCAAACTGAAAATATTTCCCTGTTAAAACTATCAGCAGTAATACTGGAATCCCCATAATTGCAGTGATTAAAAAGAATTGTGAATAACCCAGAGTTTCGACGATTGTGCCAGAATAGCCGCCTAATATTTTAGGAAGCAGCGTCATTAAAGAGCTAAAGATGGCGTATTGCACCGCAGTGAATGAAATATTGGTCAGGCTGGATAAAAATGCAATAAAAGCAGCGCTGGCTAAACCGGCAGAAAGGTTATCGGCTGAAATGACAATATACAGCATTAACATATCATGTCCTGATTGCGCTAACATCATAAACAATAAATTGGTTAAAGCCGATAATAATGCGCCCAAAAATAGAATACGCATCACCCCGAATCTAACGGCTAAAATACCTCCCAGGAAGCCTCCAGCAATTGTCATTATCAAGCCAAAACTTTTCACTACGCTGGCAATTTCAGGCTTGGTAAAGCCCAGGTCTTGATAAAATACGTTGGAGATAACACCGAGTACAATATCTGAAATACGGTATAAACCGATTAAAGCTAAT
>CAZDMC010000162.1:0-5401 GCA_964506335.1 uncultured Methylomarinum sp.
CTCACAGGTATTACTGGAAGCGGCTCAAATAGATGACCCGGATATCGAAATAGGTGATTTTACTGAAGATGAGATTGAATCAGTGGCTTTTTGTCGAATAGCCGCACAGACAGCAAAGCAAGTTATTATTCAAAAAATCCGAGAAGCGGAACGCAAGAAAATTGTTGAAGCGTATGAAGACCGGGTGGGTGAATTAATTACCGGTGTGGTCAAGCGCTTGGAAAAAGGCAGTGTTTACCTGGATTTGGGTGGGCATGTAGAAGCTTACATTGCAAAAAAAGATATGATTCCCAGAGAGTCTATTCGTATTGGTGACCGGATTCGTGGCTATTTAAAAGAAGTCAGGTCAGAAGTCCGAGGGCCGCAGTTATTTGTCAGCCGGTCTGCGCCAGAATTATTAATTGCCCTATTCAGACTTGAAGTTCCCGAAGTAGGCGAAGGCATGATAGATGTACTGGGTGCTGCTCGTGACCCGGGCTCAAGGGCTAAAATTGCAGTTAAAAGCAATGATCCAAGGCTTGATCCTGTGGGTGCTTGTGTAGGGATGCGAGGTTCAAGAGTTCAAGCAGTGTCTAATGAATTAGCCGGGGAGAGAGTTGATATTATTCTATGGAATGATAATGATGCTCAATTTGTTATTAATGCGATGGCTCCGGCAGAAATAGAGGCGATTGTTGTTGACGAAGATAAACACAGTATGGATGTATCAGTTGCCAGCGATAATTTATCTCAGGCTATTGGTCGAGGCGGGCAGAATGTACGATTAGCCACCGAATTAACGGGGTGGGAGCTCAATGTACGTGATGCCAGTGATGCTGATTCTGCCAGTGACGAAGAGATGGATAAAATTAAGCGTGCATTTATTGAGCAACTGGATGTCGATGAAGAAATTGCAGATGTTTTGGTAGAAGTAGGCTTAACCAATGTAGAAGAAATCGCCTATATACCCGTTGAAGAAATGCTGGAAATTGAAGGTTTCGATGAAGAACTTGTTGAAGCCTTAAGAAGTCGAGCCAAAGATGCTGTATTGATTAATGCAATTGCCTCAGAAGAAGAGGTAGAGGTTTCAGATCCTGCTGATGATCTTCTGCAAATGGAAGGTATGACGGCTGAGTTGGCACATGAGATGGCTGCAAAAGGAATTATAAGCATGGAAGATTTAGCAGAACAGGCCATTGACGAGTTACTGATTTTTGCTGAAATGGATGAAGAAAGAGCAGGAAAATTGATTATGAAAGCGCGTGAACCTTGGTTTGCAGATGAACAAGGTGAAGAAGGAAAAGAGGGGTCAAAATGAGTGATAAAACAGTTAAAGAATTAGCAGAGATGGTAAAAATTCCTCTGGATCGTTTTTTAGAGCAATTGGAAGAAGCTGGCGTCAGTGCCTCTGCGCCGGATGATCTTATTGATGAAGATGAGAGAATCAAGTTATTAACGCATTTACGCAAAAGACATGGCAAAACGGAAAGTGATGAAGCTTCACCCAGGAAAATAACCTTAAAGCGTCGCAAAGTAACAGAATTGAAACAATCAACTGCGCCTGGTGTGGCAACAAAAACGGTGAATGTTGAGGTTCGTAAAAAGAAAACCTATATAAAACGTAGTGATTCTGAAGTCACTGAAGAACAAAAAGAGATTGAACAAGCCAAAAAAGCGTTAGAGGAGCAAAAGCAACAAATAGCCCTTGAGGAAGAGGAACGCAAAAAGCACGAAAAAAGTATTAAAGATACACAAGAAGAAAGCAAACGTAAAACTGTATCAGAAACTGAAAAAAACCCGATTAAATCTGTTGACAAGCTTGTTGTAGAAGCAAAAGAAACGGTTACAGCGTCTAATCAAAAAACAAGCGATACAGAAAGTCTTTCTGCTGAGCAAAGTATTGATTCGGCAAAAAAGAGTGTGTCATCTGATACAGAAAAAGCTGTTGTTGAAGAAACTGGACTTTCAGAGGAAGAACAAAAGGTAAAAAAACTGGAAGCAGAAAAGAAAGCGCGCTTAGAAGCATCTATAGAAAGAAATGCCGCAAAAGTAAGAAAACAAGCTGAAGCTAAAAAACAGCAAACCTTACATAAGAAAAAACAAACAGCTTCTGCAGCAGGCAATAGAAATAGAGGGACTGTTTCGGACAAACCAGCATCTCCTGCTCAAAGAAGAGGTATTGCTCCAGGGCGTGGGCAAGCCATGCCAACCGGCACAGGCAGAAAAGTAAAAGGTAAAAAGGGTAAGCAGAAAAGAATTCAGAGAGCTACAGATCTGGATGCAAAACATCAGTTTGAAAAACCAGTTGATAACATTGTGCGTGAGGTGACTATCCCTGAGACAGTGATTGTTTCGGAATTAGCGCAGAAAATGAGTGTTAAAGTCGGTGAAGTTATCAAGGAATTGATGAAGCTAGGCATTATGGTCACAATCAACCAGACCATTGACCAGGAAACTGCGGTCATTTTAGTGGAAGAAATGGGACATAAACCCATTTTACAAAGTGATGATGACCTTGAAAAAGAAATGCTGGCGGGCGTTGCTGACATGGGCGAGGCTGATAATCGTGAAACATTACCTAGAGCACCTATTGTAACTATTATGGGGCATGTAGATCATGGTAAAACATCATTGCTTGACTACATTCGTGAAACACGTGTTGCCGCAGGTGAAGCGGGAGGTATTACTCAGCATATTGGTGCTTATCAGGTTAAAACGGATCATGGTAATGTGACTTTCCTTGATACACCAGGACATGCTGCTTTTACAGCGATGCGTGCAAGGGGTGCGGAAGTCACCGATATTGTTATTGTAGTGGTGGCAGCTGATGATGGGGTGATGCCGCAAACTAAAGAAGCGGTCGAACATGCCAGAGCGGCAGGTGTGCCATTAATTATTGCTATTAACAAAATGGATAAGCCGGAAGCCAATCCAGACAAAGTTATGCAAGAAATGTCAACACTGGAAGTGGTGCCTGAAGAATGGGGGGGTGACACTCAATTTCTTAGAGTCTCTGCTAAAACAGGCGAAGGAATTGATGCTTTAATTGAAGCGCTAATTTTGCAAACTGAAATTCTGGAATTACAGGCACCGGTTGAAGGTGCGGCTTCAGGCTTCGTCATAGAATCTAGACTAGACAGAGGACGAGGTGCAGTAGCAACCATTCTGATACAGAAAGGCACTCTGAAAAAAGGTCAAATCGTATTATGTGGACATGAATATGGTCGAATCAGAGCTATGTTTGATGAAAACGGAAAAACCATTGATGTGGCAGGCCCATCTACACCGGTCGAAATTTTAGGTTTATCAGGAACACCCGAAGCCGGTGATGAATTTATTTTTGCCCAAAATGAAAAAGCAGCGAAAGAATTGGCAGAGCATCGAGAAGACAGAAAAAGATCAAGCAAACATGCGGCACAACAGGCCTCAAAACTGGATGAAGTTTTCTCTAAAATGGCTGCAGGCGACACTTCCACATTAAATCTGGTAATAAAAACAGATGTGCAAGGAAGTCTAGAAGCATTGCGGGAATCATTACTTAAATTATCCAATGACGAAGTCAGTGTTAAATGTGTTTATGGCGGTGTGGGTGGTATTAATGAAGGAGATGCCAATTTAGCCCTGGCTTCGGGCGCTATTTTGATAGGCTTTAATGTACGAGCCGATGCTACTGCACGTAAATTAATTCAGGAAAAAGGCATTGATTTACATTATTACAGCATTATTTATGAAGCCATTGACGAAGTAAAACGGGCGCTGAGCGGTATGCTGGCGCCAGAAATACAAGAGAGAATTGTAGGTCTTGCCGAAGTACGGGATGTCTTTAAATCACCAAAAATTGGTGCTATTGCCGGCTGTATGGTGATTGATGGTAATGTTAAACGCAATTTACCGATTAGAGTGTTACGCGACAATATCGTTATTTATGAAGGCCAGCTTGAATCCTTACGTCGTTTTAAAGATGATGTCAATGAAGTCAAAATGGGCATGGAATGTGGTATTGGTGTTAAAAACTACAATGATGTTAAAAATGGCGACCAGATTGAAGTATTTGAACGCGTAGAAGTCAAACGAGAGCTGGAATAATGGCAAAAGAGTATGGACGCAGTGAGCGTGTTTCATCACAAATGCAAAAGGAGCTTGCTTATGTCTTGCAGCGTGAAACAGATGACCCTCGTTTAGGGTTTGTAACCATTAATGAAGTGGTGGTTTCAAAAGATTTAGCCGTTGCCAAAATATATATTACTGTGTTGAATGGTGATGAACAGAGCAAGCTTGATAATGTTAACGTGCTCAATGAATTAGCACCTGGCATACGTCATCAGGTAGCGAAAAGGATGCGATTAAGACATATTTCTGAATTCCGGTTTTATTATGATAATTCCTTTGATACCGGAATGCGAATTGCCGAGTTACTTAATAATCAGCATAAATAAACGGAGTGTTTGTTGTCGAAAAGAAAATCTGGGCGTAATGTTCATGGAATTTTATTACTTGATAAGCGATTAGAAGTTTCCTCCAATCGTGCTTTACAGGAAGTCAGGCGACTATTTAATGCTAATAAGGCTGGGCATACAGGGAGCCTTGATCCTATGGCTACAGGCTTATTGCCTTTGTGTTTTGGTGAAGCGACTAAAGTTTCAGCGATGATGTTAGACGATAACAAACGTTATCAAGTTATCGTAAAATTAGGGATAATGACCGATACCGGTGATGTGGAAGGCAAGATTATTGCAGAAAAGCCAGTGCCGACATTGACACAGAATGAGATTAAACTGTGTTTGCAAGGTTTTATGGGGCAGATAGATCAGATTCCACCGATGTATTCTGCTTTAAAGCATAAAGGTAAAAAGTTATATGAACTGGCCAGAGAAGGCAAAGTCATTGAGCGAAAAGCCCGTAAAGTCACCATTTTTGAGCTGGAATTATTGCACAAAACAGCAAATACCCTAACTTTGGATGTGTTGTGTTCCAAGGGAACTTATATACGATCATTAGCTGAAGATATAGGGCATCGATTAGCTTGTGGAGCCAGTGTGCTTGAATTGCGGAGGATGCAGTCGGGTCAATTCAATATTAAAAATGCCTTAACTCTGCAACAATTACAAAAAATGGAGTTTGAGGAATTGATGGGCTGTTTACTCAATGTAGATAAACCCTTAGAAGCATTACCTGTAGTTGAGCTTTCAACAATTCAAGCGAAATTGATTAAATTTGGTCAGCAGATAAAAACAGAGCAAAGCAATGTTGTTCAAGGCATGGTACGCATGTATAGTGAACAGGTCTTTTTAGGCTTGGGAGAATTGCTATTGGATGGTAAACTGGTGCCGAAAAAAATTTTTAACCTGGATATGGAAGTAACATCAGTATCTAGGAGGCTGTCCGAGAATAGAAGTCGTAGCGAGGGGAAGCTATTTTGAGT
>CAZDMC010000163.1:0-5401 GCA_964506335.1 uncultured Methylomarinum sp.
TTACTATGGCTTATGCACAAGTGTAAGCGGTCAACTGATTTATCTAGGTTAATAGCCATGAAAAAGAAAAAAGGGGCAGTTTGAGCCCCCTTTTTTAGTAAAAAATAGTGCTTTATTCGTGATTAAAATGGCGTGCAGATCTCTCCAACTGTTGCAATTGAAATACAGGCTTTGGGAGACTTACCGAAAACCACTTGGCCTTTACTAAGTGAATAACCATTAAGCGTAGCATTTAAATTGCCTTTAATTCCGGACTTATCAAGGATTACATCAATAATTCCTTTAAATTCAGCATCTATTCTTGGAACTGCCGCCAGTACTATTTGGGTTTGCTTAAGGGTGAACTGCGCAGTTTCTACACCAGCAATCAGTCCAATCACTCTTGGGTCTGCATCAATAGGTAATACGGATATTCCAGCTTGAATGCCTGTTAGTGTTGTTTTGGCTAAATTAAGAGAAGCTGTAGAAACCGCTTTTGATACCTTAAGCGCTCCGATAGCCGTGTAAGCAACAGCAATTCTTATGTTGCGATAGGATTTGTAAGCTGTGTAGACACCCCATGCCCGTGGTTTTTTGTACCATTTTTGTTTCTTATACCAACGATATTTAGAAGAAATCTGTCTTTTCCAGCTAGAAATATTACGGTAGTTAGCCGCAATTTTTGATTTCAATGAATTGACTGCTGATTGTGCAATGCCTACTCCATTTTTAGCATCTTTTAATCTTTGCTGATCACGATTACGCTCATTGATGACTGTACTGCGTTGCGTATCTAAAAGATAATTGGCTTTATCAAGTTGAGCTTGCGCAATACCCACACCTGCCTGTGCATCATCTGCGGCTTTGGCTATTTTATCTAAAGGAAATATTATCTCAGCAGACCCTTTCAGACTTGGACCTTGGTTAGTAATTTTACCGGCTAATGAAATTGTTGTAAGCGGTGTAACGAACTGACCATCAACCAATAACCCTTTGCCACCGGCGTAAATAGTCGCGGGTGAAATACCTATACCTGCAATCTCGACAGAACCTTGCATTTTAAGGTAACTATTTAACGGCGCTTGGGGCGAGGCAAGTACTTCTACGATTAATTCACCCCCTGTGTTAATGGATGGATGGATACTTAGCGCAGACCGACCTCGAACAAAAACACCGTTTCTATCGATTCGCATGGCAACTTCACTTAATAAAATATCATTAAGTTGCAGACCTATCAGAGTAGATAAACCTGCTGCATCATATCCATATGTTCCGTTAGCGATTAACAGGGTATCTTCAGGGCGAGCGCTAGAAATAAAACCAGCAAGGTTTGCTGCATTTTGTGGCACAAAGGGTATTTCTTTGGGTAACCAAGATAAATCAGGATCGATAATCCCACTAAAATAGGTCGATTGCTCTCCATTAGTTATTTTTATTCCTGCACTGGCACTTCCTAGAGGGAAATTAAATGACAAGAATCCCTCAATAATATCTATATTTAATTCAACTTCACCATTACCACCCATTTCTAATCCATCAGACCCTAAATAAACCACAGTTTTCCCTTGTAATACAACGGTAGGACTAAGCGGAATTGGAGCTTTAAGATATAAATGACCTTTAAATTTGCCTATATCTTCGGGTAATCCCCAAATGGTTTCAGGTTGAAATGGTATGCCGCCATTGACTGAAAAGGCCAACTCATCAAGTGAAGGAAGTGTGCTTTTATTATCCTTATTTTTGTCTTCATTAGTATTTTTTGCAGAACGAATTTTGCGAAAATCCATATCCTGATCGGTCAGTTCTTTACCTGTCCGCTGTGTGTATATATCACGAGAATCATCAAGTACACTAGTGATATCTGAAATTAAGTCAGGACGTGGTTCGCCTGTATAACTGGCAAGAACCTCGTTAGATAAACCGGATATTTGTGCTACATTCATTTGATAAATGTTTTTTCTGGCGTGTTCAAACAGAGCTTGGTTATCTAACTGACTTTTACTTAATAGTTCATCCAGTGATGCTACACTATGATCTTGCAAGACACGCAAGTCTACATCTACGACTTGATAGGTGTCAGGGTTACGATGTGCTGGGCGATTATCGAAAATTAATCCAGGTATGGCATAATGCGTGGTTTCAGGTGTTATTGCTGGGTTATTGCCATCTGCTAATAACCCCTGATTGCCAGCCTTACTGGCAAGTTGCTTCGAATCATCCATTATCTGAGTGAGTTGTTTAATGGTCTCAACTTTAGGGTCGCCAGAATAGGAGGCTAAAAGGTCATTGGATAGACCCGCTAATTGTGCAGCATTCAAGCGATATAGGTTTTCGCGAGCAGATTGGAACCGTCTGCTGTCAGTTATACTACCATTGCTTAGCATATCATCCAGAGCAACAGCCATTTTATCTTGCTGAGCAAGTAAATCTTTATTGACAGTCAAATCATTTTTAGGATGTTCTTTTTTGTCGGCAGAACGTTCCTGAGAAAAGAAAAAATAAGGGTCGGAAGGATCCAGAATAAAAGTTAATGAACTACTTGGCAGTTCAAATTCAAGTGGATTATGAGCACCTTCTTCAACATTAAACCCTAAGAGTTTGGCAAGGGGTAATTTCAATTCTGGACTTGCATCATAATGAAACATGACATAAGCAGGTTCTCGTAAAATGGGTTTTCCTTCTGTATTAAGTTCAAGATATCCATTGTTATCTTTTTTGAAGTTTTCAGCCAAAGATAATGGATCTTTTTCGAACATGGTTTGTAGTGTTTGTCTAGAAACCACACCCACTGCAGCTCGAGGCTGAAAATTAATTTCTGCATCTTTAAAAAGAGGTAGAGCAGGTAAAGGAGCGATTGCAAATCCATAAACTTCAAAGGCAAAAGTCTCCAAATCAACATTGGGCTGGAATACGATTTCAGACTCGGCCAGAGTCATATTACCCGCAGGGCTTTCCAGCTGGACATTACCCGTCATTACAAAGGATTGATTATCATCCTCAATATCTATTTGGGATGAAGGTGCTATAAAACGAATAGTATCGCTTATCTCTACTTCACATATAGGACTCGATCCATTGTTACAATTAAGACCAGGCGGTAATGCGGCTAGAGCATTAGGCATAGTAATCAAGCAAGATATAACTGCCATAAGCCGGGGTATTTGTTTTTTTTGAATTTTCATCAGTATTCTCCTATTTATCTTATTTTTGCAGAGACTCACCTGAGTGTTAGGCACAAAATGAATGGATAACTTATTTTCTGCACCTGTATTGCTAAACGAACATTCAAGCTAAGTTGTCAGGGGAATTCCAATTTACAATATGAATTTAGGGGGATATGTTAAATATTACCTTTTTAACATCCTTTAGAATCAAAGTGTTAACCAGCGCACAAAACTCACCAGTACTACCAAGGTTAAACTAAAAGAACTGCAAAATACCGCAGCGAAACTCGCTGCAATCATGCATATGCCGCACCTGGCTGTACGCACCAGTCCAGAGTATAAATATGCTGTAAGCCAAGCAAGATCATTGGAATATCATCTCGGGATGTCACATCAATGATGATGTCGCAATATCGGTTTGCTCTATTTGCATTTATGGGGATTTGATGGTTCTCATGAGTGAGTTAGTAACGAAGTTTTTGCGGGTGTGACGTATATTTTGGTTTCAGCCTTGTTCAACTTGAATAGCAGTCTATTAATATCAATAGGTTGCATTATTTTTGGCTTAATTTAGAATTTGATGGTGGTGAATCTTCAATCCAATATTTTACCATAAGTATTTGTATTACAATGGTAATATTATTTATCGGCCAGGCACTATTTAGCAAGTATCTAATTGATATTTTGTTCAACACTATCCTTTAGCTTTGGCCAGTTTATAAAAGCAAAAGCCCAGACTGCAATGATGTTTACAAAAGGGATTAGAAGACAAAGAATCCATCGTTTATCAATACCTGCTTTGCCTAAAATCAATGTACCTAGCCAAAGCATAAACGCTGTAAAAATAACGACTAGAATTAAGAATGAGATCTCCATCATAAATTGCTCCCATTTTCCGTAGAATTAGGCCAAGGAAAGAAGGCTAGCTGTAAGAATATCAATAGCAACCCTAAGCCTGGTAAAAAGACTAACGCTCCCCAAAAAGGATTAAAGCCCGCTTTTTTATAAATTAGACAGATGGGAACTAGAATCATCAATCCGGTAATAATAATTTGAAAGGTACTGGGAACCATAATATTTTCCTATGAGGCGTTTGAAAATAAACTTTATTTATGAATCAGCATCCATTGATTTTACTAATTTTAACTACGTTATCATTTAATGGCTAAAGAATACCATAGTGTAATTGAACTAATGCTTATTGAATGTGATTCTATTTAATATTATTTTTTTGGATAAAACAGTGATAAAAACAAGTTATACCTGACTCTGAGCCAATGACGAAAAAGATTATAAAATATTCCGGTGCTAGCAAAAAAACTAAAAAAACAGCTAAAAAGAAAACACACCCGCCTGAACTTGAAGAAAATATCGATAAAACCGGTCTTTCTGATAAGCCACAAATTCTAGACTTATTAGTGCCTGCTGGATATCATGAAGCCATTGTCTCAAATGGAATACCCAATGAAAAACTAGAAAATTATTTGCCTGATTTGTTTATCGATAAAATACAAACAAAGAATATAAGGATTCAAGTTAATGGCCGTTTTATTGCTCGGGAAGAAGAGCAAGTTGAAAAGATTGAAAAAGGCGATGGTATTGGTATAGGAATCAAATTTACGCCTTAATAAAAATTAATATTATCAAGTTTCATGTCTCAATATCTTGTCAAGCAAGTTGAAATCCAGCTAAAGAAGCTCGCGCATTGCCTCCACTTATATCGGGTGTATCATCAATTCAAGCACCATGACACCTTGAATACTAACCAGGTGTTCATAAATCTCCCAGGTTGCACCTGAAGGACTAAAATTCCACTGTTGTCGGACAATCTCATGAAATTCGCATCCGCCATCTGCTAACCAGCGCAAGACATACTCTTGACTCCGTTCAACCTGGGTTTCCACAAAGTTCAGTCTGATCAGGTTGAGTTGTTGTGGTGCGATAAAGATAAGTCGAATAATTTGCTTTCCTGATGTTGCTGCATACCACCCTAAATCATGATTGGGTATTAAAGCATCCTCAATAGGATGACCAGGTTCCTCAGAGGTGATTTCCACTTCAGCTATTGCTTCAATATCTAACCAGTTCTGATCGGAATGTACAGTTTCTGGCTCAATGGAAGTAATGATTCGTTTGCGCATTATTTCTATACCCTGTCTGTAAATTTGAGAAATCGAGATCTATCATACCGCTAATATGCATTATCCTAGAAAAATCAGTTGAGCATGGATTTTGTGGAAAATCTGGGCGAAAAAGAC
>CAZDMC010000164.1:0-5372 GCA_964506335.1 uncultured Methylomarinum sp.
AACACTGCCAGTGTTGCGCTCTCCCAATTGAGCTATGGCCCCTTAGTTGAGTTCGATGATTATACAGGCTTTATTTACCTTGTCTATAATTTATTTTTTTCTTTGATGAATGTAATGGCGCGTGACATTCTTGCCAATGTTTTTTCTCTACCTAATAAAGATAATGTGATATCAATGGCAGGAGAAACAGCTGTACCAGAAATAGCTACCCGGAGAGGTTGAGCCACTTTACCCAATTTAAGCGCCAGCTTTTCTGCGGTATCTAAAACAATTTGATGTAGTATTTTGCCATCCCAGCTATCCAGTTGGCTAAATTTATTCAACAAACATTGTAAAACCTGATCTGAGCCGGTTTTAAAATTCTTTTTCGCTGCTTTTTCATCGTAAGCATCAAAATCCTGATAAAAATAATGGCTGGATGATGCCATCTCTACTAGCGTTTTACAGCGTTCTCTTTGTGCCTTAACTACATCAATAAGGTCAGGGCCAGAGCTTAAATCTATGCCTTGGTTATCCAGATGCCATTGTAAATGGTGAGCAACATGTTCAGGATTGCTTTCCATAATATATTGATGATTAAGCCATAATAATTTTTCTGGATTAAAGGTAGATGCGGAAACATTAACATCTTTCAAGTCAAACAAATCTATCATTTCAGTTATTGAAAAAACCTCCTGATCCCCATGCGACCAGCCTAGACGCACCAGATAATTGAGTAATGCGTCGGGTAAATAGCCATCATCACGATATTGCATTACGCTGACAGCACCATGTCTTTTCGATAATCTTGCTCCGTCTGAACCTAAAATCATCGGTACATGTGCATATTGAGGCAAGGAAGCCTGCAAAGTCTTTAAAATATTAATTTGTCGGGGGGTGTTATTGATATGATCATCGCCTCTTATGACATGCGTGATACCCATATCCATATCATCGACCACAACTGTCAAGTTGTATGTTGGTGTGCCATCTGAACGGGCAATAATTAAATCATCAAGCTCCTGGTTAGCAATAGTAATATCACCTTTTACCACGTCCTTTATTATAACTTCACCTTCGACAGGGTTTTTAAAACGGATTACAGTTTCATTTCCAGAAGTGTGTTCAGCAGACCTGCATTTACCGTTATATCGAGGCTTTTCTTTATTGGCTTTCTGTTGCTCTCTTAATTGATTCAGTTGCTCACGACTGCAAGTGCAATGATAAGCATCACCCTGGTCGAGTAATTGCTGAATAATTTCTTGATAACGCTCAAACCGTTGGGTTTGATAAAAAGGACCTTCGTCATGAGATAAACCTAGCCAATTCATGCCGTCAAAAATAGCATCAACAGAGGCTTGTGTGGAGCGTTCAAGATCTGTGTCTTCAATTCTTAAGATGAATTTACCTCCTTGTTTACGGGCATATAACCAGGAAAAAAGGGCGGTTCTTGCGCCACCTACATGTAAATATCCTGTCGGACTTGGGGCAAAGCGTGTTTTTATGGTCATTGATTGATTATCTATTTATTGCTTTTTTAAAAATCTTTTTGCATATTCTCTTGGAATAGATTTAGAGGCATTTAAACGCATGGATTGGTAACTAAATTGTACGCTGCCTTTGGCTGCGGGATTTTTACCTAAAATTGCCATTGAAGTACCGTGTTTTTGTGCAGCAGCTTTCTCATACCATTGTGTTGATTGCTCTCTATTTCCTTTTATACCATAGCCAATATCGTACATGGCGGCTATGGCTGCTTGCGCTTCCACTAAACCTTGTTTTGCTGATTTTTTCATCCACTTTGCTGCTAGTTTTTTATCGGGTTCAACACCGTTTTTTCCTAAAATATAAAGTGAGGCTAATTTTGCCTGCCCTAACGCATGACCCTGTTTTGCTAATTGTTGAATTTCTTCTGCGGTTTGTGCTACAGCGACTATACTAAAAGACAAGCAATATGAAATTAATAAAAACTTTATTACCTTAGACATTTAAGACCCTATGTAAGTGTTGCTAATAAGGTGACTATTATTTCATGCTATTCAATAAAGGTGAATTTTTACAGTATAAAAATTATTTATTAAACCAAAGGAAAATTAAATGAGAGCCCCCTTTTTAGTTTTAGCCACTATTTCGGCTTTATTTTTATCAGGCTGTGTTAGTCAGTCGATACAAACTTTTCAGCCTTTTCAAGAAAATAATTTAAACAGCTTGCTTGATTCAGGTGCTTACCAACAAAAAACTAATTCTTTTTTTGTTATCAATGATTCATCATCTTCAATGGGAGATGCTTATTTAGGCAGTGCTTTTGCAAATCTTTCCAAACATTCTGTTGAGAAAGAACTGTTAAACAGAATGAATAAAACCATTCCAAACTTATCCTTATCTTCTGGTTTACGCAGTTTTGGATATGGGCCATGTACCTCATGGTCTTATACTCATTTAAACCAGGCTTTACAAAATCATTCAACTGCTTCATTTGATAATGCTATTGCTTCTTTAGAATGCGCCAATGGTGGTACACCTGTTGCCAGTGCATTGATGGAAGCACAGACAGATTTATCTGATGCAAAAGGTAATATTGCAGTCATCTTATTGAGCGATGGTCATCAATATACTGATTCTCCGGCTTCTGCCGTTGCAGCACTTAAACATCAATATGGTGATAAATTATGTCTTTATACAATCTGGGTAGGTAATGAGAAAGAAGCTGAGGGACAGGCTGTTTTAACAGAACTATCTGAGCTAAGTGGCTGTGGCTTTTCAACAACAGCGGAAATGATTGCTTCAAATGAAGGAATGGCTGCTTTTGTAACTAAAGTATTTTTAGATAAAGCGGCTCCCAAAGCTGTAGATGGCGATGCTGATAAAGACGGTGTATTAGACAGTCAGGATCAATGTCCTAACACGCCTATAGGTGCTACAGTTAATTCGCAAGGTTGCTGGATTATCAAAGGCATCCATTTTGACACGGACAAGAGTAATATTAAAGCGCAATACCATGGTATTTTAAATAATGTGGTTAATGTGATTAAACAAAACCCGGGGCTTAGTATACAAATCCAGGGACATACTGATAACCTGGGCTCTGCAGCCTATAATCTTAAACTGTCTGAGCGTCGTGCAAAATCAGTCAGAGATTACTTAAGTGATAAAACCGGTAATCAAGGTAATTTAAGTGCTCAAGGTTATGGTTTAACCATGCCTATTGATTCTAACGATACGACAGCAGGTCGGGGTAATAATCGTCGAGTTCAATTAAAAGTGCTGCCCTAGTTTTTGATTAAAAAAGGCCGCTTAATTTATTATAAGCGGTCTTCTTTTGAATGTTTATTGATATGCTTTCTAAGAGCTTTTAAGATTTACTGTGTCACTGCCTTTTTGCTAGGTTCTTAGACGCAAGGATTAAGAGACTGTCTTGTTAAACCCTCGCCCTTAAACAAATCCATTTTTAGTCATAGCAATAACAAATATCCCTATATAACAGGCAATGGCTGCTAAAAAAGCCACCCAGCGTTTTAATCCCTTGCAACGCATTGCCATAACACCGAAAGCGACATAAATAAGCAATAAAATAAATTTCGAGAGTATCCAGCCAAACTCACCTGCTAGCCAATCTCCTTGAAAAACCAGATAGACACCACTGACTAACAAAATAGTATCAATAACATGAGGTGCTATTTTGAGTGTTTTATTTTGTAACCAATCGGGTTTTAGAGCTGAAATTCCCATGCGAGAAACAAAGCTGATAAAGGACGATATAACAAAAATAAAATGTATGAGTTTGATCATTGACGTTCGTTTCTATGTTTTGAAAATGAGATGCATTATATCCAATTTATTCACAGATAACTCCTAACAAGAGTAAAATAAAGATAATTATAAAACCTTAATAGACAAGTGAAGCCACAATTAAAAAATATAGTACAGACGCGTATTCCGACAAAGAATGGTGAATTTACCCTGCATTATTACAGTAATAACCTTGATGATAAGGAACATATTGCTTTTGTAAAAGGGCAGGTGAATGAAAAACAAGGCATTCCTGTGCGTATCCATTCTGAATGTTTTACCGGTGATGTGCTGGGATCACGCCGCTGTGATTGTGGTGAACAGCTGGAAATGGCTTTGCAATTAATAGAAAAAGCTGGTTGTGGTATTTTGATTTATTTGCGCCAGGAAGGACGAGGGATAGGGCTGTTAAAAAAATTACAAGCCTATAACTTACAGGATGAAGGACTGGATACAGTAGATGCAAACATCCATTTAGGTCATCTTGCTGATGAAAGACAATATGATTTTGCTGCATTGATGCTGGAAGATTTAAAAGTTAAATCAATCTCGTTGATTACCAATAATCCTAAAAAAATTGAAGGTTTAGTGCGGTTAGGTGTAAAAGTAGACCGGCGAATACCGATAGAAACGCATGTTCATCATGATAATCAGGATTATTTAAAAACTAAGGTGGAAAAAATGAGCCACATGCTATCTATGCCTGATAATGATTCAACATCTTGAATTTTTTAATATGATGGGGACAGTTTATGAATCGTTATGAAACTACAAAAAGTAAAAAATATTTACCTGCTTTTTTGATGATAGCTCTTGTTTTTTTAATGGTAGCCATAGTCTTGTTGTATAAAAATAATGAACAAGTAGCAGGCAACAAAATTGAGCCACTAATGATTCCGCTAGAGGAAAAAGTAGCAAAAGAGCGTGAGCTTATTACTTTAAATCAAGAAAATAACGAGCCGTCACCTAAAATTGAGCAAGACTTGAACCATTTTATTTTCGCTCAGAATGAAATAACGCCACTGGATCTGGATTTAGAAAATAGTGATGAAATATTCAAAGTAGCAGTAACAGACTTATCCGAAAACCTCATGGACTGGATTAATGTTAAGGATATTATTAAAAAATATATTATTATCATTAATGACCTATCACAAAAGCAGATTCTTTATAAAAATAGAAAGTTTTTAAAAATGCCGCAGACAATGCAAGTAATGGAAGACTCCAGTGGCTTGTATATTTCAGAAAAAAGTTATCAGCGGTATGATTTTCTGGCAAATGCCATAGCAGCCATCAATGTGCAGAAAGCATTAGACTTATATCTTAAATTTAAACCTTTGTTTCAACAAGTCTATAGTGATTTTTCCTACCCTGAAAGCTATCATTTAGAAGATATTTTTATTAAAGCTTCTACGGCTATTATTCAAGCCCCTGTGTTAGAAAAAAGAATAAAATTAGTCAGACATTCGGTAGGTTATAAATTTGCAGACAAGAAGCTGGAAGCAATGAATGCTGTTAACAAACAAATGTTAAGAATGGGGGCAAAAAATACTCAAAAAATCCAGCAGAAATTAAAGCAATTTGTTAAAGAACTATTATTGCTT
>CAZDMC010000165.1:0-5364 GCA_964506335.1 uncultured Methylomarinum sp.
TTTTTTAAATATGGTGGGCTGGCTCGTGATTTTTTAAATATTAGCAATGTCTGCTTAGGTCGAGACCATTCTGTGACAGTTTTTGCTATGGAATGGTATGGAGACATTCCTAATAATATCAATCTTAAGTTATTGCCGGCAAAACATTGGCAAAATCACTTACGAACCAAAATATATATCGAAAAACTCAAAAAGGAATTGGAGAATAATAAGTTTGATCTGATTATTGGTTTTAATAAAATGCCAGGCTTAGATATTTATTATGCGGCTGATCCTTGTTATATAGAAAAGACGCTAGGCTGTTCAAGGTTCTTGTATCGAATGGGGGGGCGATATAAATATTATTCCTATTGTGAAAAAGCAGTATTTTCAAAAGAGTCGAAGACTGTTTCCTTAATGATTTCCAAAATTCAGATGCAATTGTTTAAAAAACATTATCAAACCCCAGATGATCGCATGTTACTGTTACCTCCAGGTATTTCCAGAGATAGAATTGCACCCAACAATGCAGATCAACTTCGTGCCGATTTTAGGATGGGGCACGATATTGCTCATGATGAAAAAGTTTTATTAATGATAGGTACCGCGTTTAAAACAAAAGGATTGGATAGAACGTTAAAAGCCATGTCATTATTACCTCAAAAAATACAAAAACAAGTCAAACTATGGGTGGTCGGGGAGGATAATATTGCTCCTTTCCAAAAGTTGGCGACGCAGCTTGGCGTACAAGAAAATGTCACTTTTTTTGGCGGTAGAGACGATGTCCCGCTGTTTTTATTGGGTGCTGATTTATTGCTACAACCTTCTTATCGTGAGAATACAGGAACAGCTATTATTGAAGCAATTGTATCAGGGCTTCCTGTATTGGTCTCAGATGTCTGTGGTTATGCTTTTCATGTGGTATTGGCAGGTGCAGGTAAAGTGTTATCAAGTCCATTTAATAGTCAACAATTTGCCGACCATATTGAAGAAATGCTGACATCCCCTGAAAGAGAGCAATGGATTAGAAATGCACATAAATATGCCAGGTCTGAAGACCTTTATAGTATGCCGGAGCGTGTAGTAGATTACATAGAACAGATAGCGGCAAGAAAAATGAGCGCTAATGCTGGTTAGTCGGTTTGTTGATAAATTTCCAAAAAATGTTTCCTTTTCATGGTTTATGAGTCGAAAGGGTGAGGTTTTTAGAGATGTGGATGGACGGAAAACCCTACGTTTTGAGGAGCAAGGAGAATCGTATTTTATAAAAATACATACCGGGGTCGGCTGGAAAGAGATTTTTAAAAGCTTATCTCAGCTCAAAAAACCTGTCCTGGGCGCAGAAAATGAATATTTAGCTATCAAATATTTGACTGAATTGTCTATAAATACAATGACCTTGGTAAGCTATGCAACAAAAGGGTGGAGTCCTGAAAAATTACAATCGTATGTAGTCACAGAAGAATTAAAAGACACGATTAGTCTGGAAGATTATTGTGCTAATTGGTTGTCACATCCCCCCGGTTACTCAGAAAAACAAATATTAATCCGTACAATTGCAACGATTGCAAAGAAAATGCATGAAAATGGAATCAATCACCGTGATTTTTATATATGTCATTTTTTGATGAAAAACAAAGCTATTTTTTCTGATGATATTTGCTTATTTTTGATTGATTTGCATCGGGTGCAAATAAGAAATAAAGTGCCGCAGCGTTGGCTAGTAAAAGATTTAGCGGCTTTATACTTTTCAGCAATGCATATCGGCTTAACTCAGAGAGATTACTATCGTTTTATCAAAATTTATCAAGGGCAGATGCTTAGGCAGTGTTTTGAACGAGAAACCCGATTTTGGAAAAAAGTAGAATATAAAGCTGAGATTTTAAATGGGATGCCGGATAGTAAAAAGAAAAGGTAATGATTGCCGAGATAAAGCTTTATAATTTGCTTCTAATAATATTTATAGTGATGAATGGTGAGTAGTGGAAACAGAACTGGAATTTTCAAAAAAATATGATCAACAGCATGCTAAAAATTATTATCATAAGCATAATACAGGGTTTTGGCGGTCGCTTTCAACATGGCGTGAAAGACAAATAGCAAGAAAAGCTTTAAAGCTTGCAGGTAACCCAAAAACTGTACTCGATGTCCCTTGTGGCACGGGACGTTTTTGGGATGTTTTATCAGAAATGCCTGATAGAGTTATTCACGCTTGTGATAATAGTCAGGATATGATTAATGTTGGGTTAAAGTTGAGAGAGCCTGACGTTGTAAAAAGAATTCAAAGTTTCCAGGGTTCGGCATTTGATTTGTCAGTGGAGGATGAGTTTGTTGAGTCTGTGTTTTGTATTAGACTGATACACCATATGGGCGAAGAAAGTGATCGTTTGAATTTGATCCAAGAGTTAAAACGGGTTACATCCGATACTATTATAATTTCTTTATGGGTTGATGGTAACTACCAAGCGATGCGACGTAAGAAAAAAGAAGCGAAAAGGAATAAAAAAGGCTATCAAAATCGTTTTATGATTCGGGCAGAAGTTATAGAAAGTGAGTTTGAGAAAAATGGCTTAAAGGTTGAGCATCAATTGAATTTCATGCCTTTTTACTCAATGTGGCGAACCTATATTCTTCGAAAAGCATAAGCGTTTAGAAGCAAAATGAAAGAGTATATTGGCAGTGAATGGGAGCATATTCTTCGGTTAAACAAACTGGATGACTTCGATTCGATATGGAACCTGGAAGTAGGCTGGTTTGAAGAACCTAATAAAAGACGGGGAGGATGGAGTGGAGTATCCAAGCTGAGTTTGAAGAATGAAACAGGTAAATCGGTCGGTGTTTTTTTAAAAAGACAGGAAAACCACAATACAAAAGTATGGTTTAACCCCATTAAAGGTATACCTACTTTTTATAGAGAATTTAGGAATATACGCAGTTTTGTCGCCAAAGAATTGCCGACAGTTGAGCCGGTCTATTTTGCACATAGATATCAAAACGGGAATAGCCAGGCTATTTTAATGACAAAAGAACTGGAAGGCTTTAAGTCGCTAGATGCTTCTGTTTTTGCTAGAGATGGCATTTTAATGCAAAATCGTCAACAAAGGGAGCAGATTATGTCGGCCGTTGCCAGGGTTCTGCGGAAAATGCACGGATATGGTTTTCAGCATAATTGTCTATATAGTAAGCATATTTTTGTCCGTCAGGTAGGCAATGAGTGTGATGTAAAGTTAATAGATTTGGAAAAGTTAAATCGAAGTTTTTACCAAAAAAAAGCAATGATGCGTGATTTATATACCTTACCTCGGCATATTTCCGGTTGGCGACGTAGCGATAAATTAAAGTTTCTTAAAATGTATAGGCAAGAAGAAAAATTATCACCACAGTCGAAATTAATTTGGCGTGAAATTCACAACAGAATGCTGGTAAAAAACAAAATTTAGTATTCTAGATTTTAAAGAAGTTTAAATTGAAATTTTATGATTGTATTAGGTCTTTCCGGTGCGGTAAACCATGATGCCTCGGCAGCACTCTATATTGATGGAAAATTAGTAGCAGCTGTAGAAGAAGAACGGTTTTTACGTGACAAACATGCAAAAGGAAAAATGCCTTATGAGGCGGTTAAATTTTGCTTACAACAGGCAGAAATAAAACCAGATCAGATTGATATTGTCGCTTTTCCCTTTGCTGAGATTGGTCTTAAGTCTCCGGCACGGTGGCATTATGCAAAACGCTATTGGTATGCGCCCGATCGCGCATTAACGGCGCTTTTTGCAGGTAATCGGCATTATTGGCGAAATTATCGCAATGTAATGAAAATGCTGGATGATCTTGAAATAGGATCAAAACGGGTAAAATTTGTACCTGTAGAGCATCACTTAGCGCATGCCAGCAGTGCTTATCACCTCAGTGGGTTTAAAGAAAAGTGCGCCATTATTGGTATTGATGGCAAAGGTGAATATGCCACCACTTTTTTTGGTTATGGTGAGAATGGTAAAATACATAAAATCAAAGAATTTTATGACCCTGATTCCTTGGGTGGAATGTATGGTGCCATGACGGAATTTCTGGGTTTTGAAATGCTGGATGGTGAATTTAAGGTGATGGGTATGGCGCCTTATGGAAATGCCAAGCGCTTCGATTTTTCACGATTAATTGAATGTACGGGGGATGATTTTAAAGTCAACACAAAGCTGCTAAATTGTTTAGGTTGGCGCCGATATAAACGAGATGGGAAAGGCTATTATTTTAGTCAAAAATTGATCGATTGGCTCGGTGACATGCGCAAAGGAGATGAGATTGACGACCCTTATATTGACTATGCCGCCAGTATTCAGGATTTGTTAGAGAAAACCGCTTTATCCTTGATTGAGCATTATCTGGGCGATATTATTAAAGAAACAGGGAAAGTGTGTTTTGCCGGTGGAGTTGCCCTTAATGTAAAACTCAATCAACGAATAATAGCAATGCCTGGGGTGAAAGAATTGTTTGTGCAGCCTGCTGCCAGTGATGCCGGAACAGCCATTGGTGCTGCCAGCTATGCTTCGGAAATAGCAGGTGTTCCTGTAGAGAAAATGAAGCATGTTTATTTAGGGCCTTCCTACACCATAGAGCAATGTATAGAGGCTTGTGAACAGTACAAACAAAAGGTTAAATGGCAGAAGCTGGATAATGTGACAGAACAGACAGCAAAAATATTGGCAGAAGGAAATCCAGTGGCATGGTTTCAAGGGCGAATGGAATTTGGACCAAGGGCATTAGGAAATCGAAGCATTCTTGGCTCGCCAAATAATTCCGGTGTGGCCGACAGAATAAATAAACAGATTAAGTATCGTGAGCGATGGCGCCCGTTTTGTCCCAGTATGTTAGACAGAATTGCCCCCGATATTTTACAAACAGATCATCCTAGTCCTTATATGACGTTCACCTTTGATGTTGCTGAAAGCTGGAAAGCGAGAATACCGGAAGTGGTGCATGAAGACGGCACGGCACGGGCGCAAATTGTTAATAAATCAAGTAATCCGCGATACTATGCCTTGATTGAGGAAATGGAGAAAATCAACGGTAATGCCGTGGTTTTGAATACTTCACTTAACAGAAGAGGCGAACCTATGGTATGTAGTCCGCTTGATGCATTAAATATGTTTTATGGCTCTGATCTGGAGTATTTGGTAATGGAAGATATTTTGGTTACCAAGGAATAAGAACCTGTTCAAGATCGTTACGAGCCGCTGTCAATTGTGTGCGGACGGAGCGCAGAAACCGGAGTTTACATGGAGTAAATGAGGATTTCGAGCACCGCCCAAGCGCAATTGGCAGTGGCGTAGTAGATCTTGAACAGGTTCTAAGTATTTATTAGTAATATTTGAGATGTAAAACACCAGCTTA
>CAZDMC010000166.1:0-5351 GCA_964506335.1 uncultured Methylomarinum sp.
GAGTAATACAGACTTTACTATGGCTTATACACAAGTGTAAGCGGTCAACTGATTTTTCTAGGATTAAGGTAACTCGCAATAAATAACCTACCAGATTGCGCAGGATTTTTGTTGGTCTTCAACTAATACAGGAATCTATGTAGGTAGAACAACGCAGGAGCAATTGTCGAGGCTCAACGTAGGACGCATAGCTGGCTATGTAACCGGAGTTGTAACGCACAAGACAGACAAAAAGACAAGTAAGGTAGTGAATTATTTATTGCGAGTTGCCTAAGCTAATCATCAGATAGCTTGTCATCAGGCAAACGCAAAGAAACCAGAAATGTGGCTACAAGCACAAAAACACCCAATACTAACAGTGTCACTGTAGTAAATGACCCTGTTACTAAGTCTGCTGCCGAAGTACTTAACTTTTCTGTACTAATCACATCATCCACATAAATGGATGCCATATAGGTATAAAAACCAACGGCTATTAACATAGCCACATTCTGAAAAAAACCCTGTAGAGCCACCGCACTGCCACTACCTATACTTTCCTGTCCTAATTCTTGCAAAGCAGCATTAATAGGTACAATAAACATACCCCCTGCTGTGCCAATAGCAAAAAGTGCTGCGCGTGCAGGCCAAAGGCTATCGGTAAAGCTCATTAGAATAATAAACAATCCCATAAAATAAGCAGGAATTCTGGCACGGGCAAGAAAGTCCAGCGGTATCATACGTGGAACTAATGCAGAACCTATGATAATCCCAAGCGCAAGAAACAAAGTTAATTCAGCCACCTCAGTGGCATTTTGACTCATTAATACCGCCGGTGCCCAGGCAATAATAATAACCCGGACAGTCGCAGCGGTAGCCCAAAATAATGAGGCGCCTAAAATGGCAAAACGAGAGCGCGAGGTAATAAAAAACTGCCCCATTTGTTGACTAAAAATAATAACTTTTGATCCAGCCTGTTTTTCCTTGCTTGCCTGAGTAGGAATAAGCAAGGTAATCAACGCTGAAACAGCAAAAAGTACTATGGTGCCTATCAATGCCCATTGAATGGAATAATCAGCCACTTTTGCACCTATAACCATGCCTAATAAAATAGCTAAAATAGTTGAGCCTTCAATCCAGCTATTGGCTTTGACTAACGCACCATGCTCGGTCAGTTCTGGCAAAATACCATATTTTGCCGGGCTATAGATAGCCGCTCCCATACCGACCAGACAATAAGCTATCAGCGGTTCAATATTCATTAACAATAAACCGGCACCACTGGCTTTAACTAAATTGGCAACCACTAAAACCCGGGATTTCGGATGACAATCGGCGAAACTGCCCACCCAGGGCGCCAAAACCACAAAAGCGATTAAAAAAACGCTTTGTAATGCGGGCACATACCATGTTGCCAGCTGGGTTGATTGCATAACTAATGCAATCACTGTAAACAAGATAGCATTATCTGCAAATGCAGATAAAAATTGAGCTATCAGCAAAGGATAAATTTGTTTGTTCATGGTTATTTATGCTGTTTGTTTTTATCTCTATAAAAAGTCTGGATATGACTTGAATCTTTTATTGCTTCTTTTTTAAGCTCAAATAGTCCCGTTGCTTCGATCAATGTAGAAAGTTTAGCGTAGCCGTAATTCCTGGGGTCAAAATCTGGCGACTGCCGTTTAATTATACTACCGCAGACATTAAGACTTGCCCAACCATTCTCATCAGCATGTGCTTCAGCTACATTGGTTAAGGAGTTAATCAATTGGCTATCTTCACACAATTGTTGTCTGCTATATTGGGTTTGCCAGGATGATTTTTGTGGGTTATCTGTTGAATATTCGCTAGTATTATTAACATTGTCTAAGGTTTTTAACACATCAATATATAAAAACGCATCACAGGCATTGATAAATGCAATGGGTGTCTGTTTTTTACCCACTCCATAGACAAAAATTTGTGCTTCTTTTAAGCGCGTTGCTAATTTGGTAAAGTCACTGTCACTGGAAATCAGCGCAAAAGCGTTATATTTACCGGAATAGAGCAAGTCCATTGCATCAATAATCATCGCGGCATCTGAAGAATTCTTACCGTGAGTATATGAAAATTGCTGTATCGGTTGAATGGCTAATTCATTTAAAATATTTTTCCAGTTTTTTAGATGAATAGATGCCCAGTCCCCATACGCTCTTTTTACATTAATATAGCCATATTTAGCCAGCTCGGTCATGATCGCAGGTAAAGCGGTTAACTGGGTGTTTTCAGCATCTATTAAAACGGCAAGTTTTTTGGCTTCTTGAATCATTGCAGTTACTCAAGTTTTTTTTCTGCGAGTTTAGTTACTTCTGGATAATTGGTTTTACCGGTAGCCATTAGCGGAATATTAGCGACTACTATTATTTTTTTAGGTAGACTAATGGCATGAATACCCTCTGCGGAGACAGCCAGTTGTTTGCTGGTCGCTCCTTTTTGAGTGGTTAACAAAATAACTTGCTCACCTTTTTTACTGTCAGGCAGACTTACAGCTGCATGTAACGCCTTAGGCCAGGCTTTAGCGGCATGGGTTTCAACAGCCGTTAACGAAACCATTTCACCACTGACTTTGGCAAAGCGTTTGCTACGCCCTCGAATACTAATAAAACCCTCGTCATCAACATGGACTATGTCGCCGGTATCATACCAGCCTTTACCATAGACTGACTCAGGAATGACCAGTTTTCCCGGCTGTCTAGACAATAAATAACCTAGCATGATATTAGGCCCTGATACATGTAATTTACCGGCATCTTCAATTCCTGGAATAGCTTCCAGCTGATATATCATTTCAGGCATAAATTGCCCGACAGTCCCTGCTTTAAAATCCATGATAGTGTTAACAGAAATAACCGGAGCGGTTTCTGTTGCGCCATAGCCTTCCAATATACGAATACCAAATTTATCAGCCCATAACTCACGAGTACTGTCCTGTAGTTTTTCCGCACCGGCTACCACATAACGCATATTATAAAAATCATAAGCATGGGCTTTTTGTCCATAAGCAGCTAAAAATGTATTGGTTCCAAACATGATGGTTGCACCAATATCGTAGGCTATTTCTGGAATGACACTGTAATGAAGAGGGGTTGGATAAAAGAATGTTTTCATGCCATTAAGAATGGGTAGCATGGTGCCTATGGTAAAACCAAAAGAATGAAACATTGGCAGAAAATTCAACACCACATCTTGTGCATTAAAGGTAATACGCGCTTTTAACTGATTATGATTTGCCAGAATATTAGAATGCGAAAGTACAACACCTTTAGGCTCGCCCTCAGAACCCGAAGTAAACAAGATAACAGCGGGGCTTTGAGCACTGAATTGTTGATGTTCATACCAGTAATTAGCAGTGTTACATTGAAACAGTGCCGTTAATTTATCAAACAGTGATATTTGTGTCGCCAAATCTTCCAGATAAACCAGATTGACCTGTTCCGCCAGTCTTTCTGCATCGTCCTGTATTTTCCCTAATTTAATAAAACGATGTGAAGTCAAAACGGTTTTCACCTGTGCTGTTTTACAGGCGGATATCATTCCAGTTGAGCCCATGGAAAAATTTAGCATTGCCGGAACACGGCCATAAAGCTGTAAGCCCAGCACTACATTTAATGTTTTGGTAGAATTAGGTAAAAACACACCCACATACTCACCTGCCTGAGTTATCCCTTTTAGCACATTGGCAATGGCAATAGTCCGGGTGATTAATGCATTATATGATAGCGGTTCTCTGTCCATATCTTCTGTCACAATATGTTTTCCACCGTGTATAGTGCGAGCTTCTAGCAGGGCAGAAAAAATAGTTTGCTGATAATGACTAGTAGCAAAAATCATTTCGCTCATTAATTTAGCCAGGATATAACCACAATATTTACGACGGGATTTTCCTTTTAATTCTGGCTCCGGATTAATGGTAGTATGTGGCAAAATCTGGATGGTAATTTTAGGAAATAAACGCAGGCGGACAATATTTCTTAATCTGGAAAAATGCGTATACTCGGCACCATGTATGCGCACAGGCAATATTGTTGCTTTTGATTTATCAGCCACCATGCCAGTGCCATCATAAATCTTCATTAGGGAACCAGTAACGGTGATACGTCCTTCTGGAAAAATAACCGTTCGGGTATCTTTATGCAGATGGTTAATCAAAGCCTTTAATGACAACGGTTGTGTAGGATCCATTGGAAACACCTGAGACAAGCCAAGAAATGGTTTTAACCACCAGCGTTCGGAAATATGGGTGTTGATAGCAAAAGTTATGTCATCAGGCAAAAATACACCTAATAATAAGGGGTCTAAAAATGAAGTGTGATTGGAGATAATCAGGACTCTTTTGCCTGCTTTTCTATAATTATCCAGGCCTTTAACCTCAACTTTATACAGAAAGGTGAGCAAGCCATGTAAAAATCTTTTTAACATAATTGAGCGCCTTGATTCTGACTGTATGACAATAGATTAAAATAATGCCCAAGAACAACCGTATTTAATCCGCTATTTTTGATGCATCCATCGATAATATACTTTTCCATCATCACACTTCCAGCTCGCTTTTTGAATACCATATTCCGTTTTTTGTAAATTACAATTATTCTCAATACTAAATTTACCCCAATTAGCATCATCTACGTTAACGCTAAAATAGAGACTGTATAATTTAATAATAGCTATTGCGAAAACCAGGTAAAGAACCATGTCTAAGGGCTTGTTACGAATAAACTGGACGAGTTTTTTAATCACAGTCATTCTCTTTCCTCCATTAAGGTGGTCTGACGGAAAAAATTACGGTGGAACATACTGATTATCGAGTGCTTTATCAATTTTAACAGCGAGACTTTCAACAGTTTTAGCGGTTATTTTCTCACTAGGCCCTTTGGCCTCAGAAATGTAATTACCAATCAATCTGGAATCGCTGACCCTGATTAAATGCCCCATCAAATAAGCAAACAAAAAACTGGGTTTATGAAGTCTGCCAACCAGCACATAGTCTGCATTAAATTGCCTGGCTAATTTTGCTGCCGCATTATGGTGGTCAAATAGATAGCCTACACCACTTTCAGCATACTTCTGGCTCTCAGCATCAATGTAAATAATTACATACCCTGCTTGACCTAGCTCATTTTCCAGCAGTGGTTTTATCGAAGCTGTCCTTTTGATTTCAGCCGGAATACGGGGGACCAGCGTTAAATCTTTCAGTTCAAAATCAAGAATGGCAATTCTGGTTTCAGCTAATGTCGTTACACTGATAAGATAAAGCAGCGTTGAAAGCCATAGATATTTATTGCACATCCGTAATCCTGAGTTTTTTTTGAGTTCATGTATGCTCCACGCGATTA
>CAZDMC010000167.1:0-5330 GCA_964506335.1 uncultured Methylomarinum sp.
TTTTTCGCCCAGATTTTCCACAAAATCCGTGCTCAACTGATTTTTCTAGGATTAAGGTAATTTGTATTTGTCGCAAACAGGGATTGAGTGCAACTCAGGCAATGGTGCTTGTGTTTGAGCAAAAATTGCCTGAATTTGCTTTGTGATTTTATTTGGCTGAGTTAATACGCTGAGTAGTTACTTAAGTTATTTTATATTGTGTGTCCGGTTTAGTGTAGCCACTTCAAACTTTAGAGGAGACAACTATTATGACACTGGAGTGACTCGGCCATATCTATCATCTAACCGCACAATATCATCTTCTCCCAAATAACTTCCTGACTGGACTTCAATTATTTCCAAAGGTATTACCCCCGGGTTTTCAAGACAGTGGACAACTCCAACAGGAATATAAGCTGACTGATTTTCAGACAATAAACGTTTTTCTTCTCCTTTTTGCACCATTGCCGTACCTTTTACCACAATCCAATGCTCAGCTCGATGATGATGTTTTTGTACAGACAGTTTTGCCCCTGGATTTACCACAATACGTTTTGTATGATGGCGGTCACCCTCATCAACTGAATCATAATACCCCCACGGACGGTATACTTTACGATGTATACCAGCTTCTGGGCGATTTTGCATTTTTAGCTTATCTACAATCGCTTTTACTTCTTGAGCATCATTTTTTGAAGCTACCATTATTGCATCAGCAGTTTCTATAACCACCAAGTCACGTAAACCAACTGTAGTAATAAGCCTACTACTCGAATGTAATACACAATCATGCGTATCCACAGGTACAACATCTCCATGAATGGCATTACCGCTTTCATCTTTTTCGATGACATCCCATAAAGCAGACCACGACCCAACATCATTCCATCTTGCAGTTAAAGGAACAACAACTGCTTTATCCGTTTTTTCCATAATGGCAAAATCAATCGAATCAGATGGGCATTGAGAAAAAACGGTCTCATCTAGGCGTATAAAGTCGGTATCAATTTTTGCTGAATTATAACTGTTTCGGCAAATATTCAGCATATCCGAATTATATTTCTTTAATTCTTCCAGATAGCGTCCTGCTTTAAAAGCAAACATACCGCTATTCCAAAAATACTCTCCACTTGCAACATATTTTTCAGCTGTTTCTAAATCTGGTTTTTCTACAAACGAATCGACTTTAAATGCAAAGCTGGTATTACTTTCCCCAGCTTTAATATACCCATAGCCCGTTTCAGCTTTAGTCGGCACGACTCCAAAAGTGACTAGATAATCTTGCTCGGCTAATATTTTTGCCTGTTTTACTGCTGATTGAAATAGCTCTATATCGTCAATAACATGGTCAGCGGGTAATACCAGTAATATATCTTCTTCAGCAACAGTCATTGCCGCCAATGCTACCGCTGGCGCTGTGTTTTTACCAACCGGTTCCAAAATAATCGCTGAAGCAGGGGTATTAATTTCCCTTAATTGTTCTGCCATCATAAATCGATGGGCTATATTACACACTCCAATAGGGGGCATTAAACCTTCAATTCCTTGAAGACGTAATACAGTTTCCTGTAACATTGAATTATTTGAGACTAACGGTAAAAATTGTTTAGGGTGTTGTCCACGAGATAGAGGCCATAGTCTAGTTCCACTACCCCCTGATAAAATAACTGGGATCATAATAATTGCACTTGTATTTGTATTATTAAAAAAATATTAATCATCTGATTTACTTAAATATATACTTATTTATAAGCACCCAGGCGTCATTAAATTGACTGATTTTATGCGTGATTGTTTTCATCTTTAACCAACACATCGATAGATGTGCATGGTATTACCGCGTTCCATAAGCCGAAAGCTGAGCAACTGTTTATGGAACGCGGAAGATGGAAAATATAACTTAAAATTTTAAATTAATTATGCCTGGATATTCATATCCCTTGGATAATCATGAATTCAACCTCAACCTCAACCTAGGTTCTATTTAGATATAAATTAATACTTCATGTCACTTTCAGATTGTCATATCCGAATTGTTTAAGGAAAACGCATGGAATAACTTCGGCAACTGACGCAGAATGCATAGCAAACTATGTAACCGAAGTTGCAACGCCAAAGATGGACAAAAAGAGTAGAAAAGCTTTAGCGATTCTTATACTTTAGTGCCAGCTGCTTGTTGAAATTATTTCATGTACTTTCCTAAGTGCCTTTGGAAACTGAAAAACCTCAAAGATATAATCCATCTCCTTACGCCCTAATTCTCCATATTCAACACAACCGCTCAAAACAAAATAGCCTGCCTTCCCGAATTGGAATATAGGTAATATCAGCCACATGAAAGACTAACCTTGCATTATAACAAGCACATTCCATACCATAACTAATAGTTTATTTAAGTATATGTTTTATAATATATATATACACAAAAACAATGCTTACATTTAATGCTACAATTTTTGCATGATTTTTTTGCAAACCTACCTATAAAATTGTAATTATTGGCCAAATAAAATAGTGCGGCTTAAATATGATGTTTTGTTAAATTGTTAAAAACAAATATCTTTTAAATCAATAGTATAAAACAAGACATCAAATTTAAGCCGCACCCTGTGTAGAACTTAGCGTTCAACTAATTTATCTAGCGTTTCCAGAAAAGCAATCACTTCCGCTTTGATTCGTTCACCTTCTGAGAAGGATTTAACACGGGGGGTTTCCAGGTTCAACGTCAAATAAGCCAGCACAAGATATGCCACAGAATGAACAACTCCCTGTGGAATCAAGATTCCATTCCGATAGTTGATACCAGTCTCTTCCAATTAACAAATTACCACATTGATGACAATAAGTACTATCCGCTTCTTTATCATGCACATTTCCGATATAGGCGTAATGTACACCATTTTCTATAGCAATTTTTCTTGCCATTAATAATGTTGTGACCGGGGTTCTTGGTTTATCCCGCATTTTCCAGTCTGGATGAAATGCCGAAAAATGCATAGGTACATCGCAACCTAACTGTTCAACTACCCATTGGCACATTGCCTGTAATTCTTTTTCTGAATCATTTTCTCCAGGTATGAGTAAAGTAGTTAATTCTAGCCAGACATCGGTTTCATGTCTTATATATTCAATGGTTTCTAAAACGGTTTGCAGATGAGAACCGGTAATTTTGTGGTAAAAACCTTCGCTAAAGGCTTTCAGGTCAATATTAACTGCGTCCATGTGCTGATAAAATTCAGCACGAGGATCAGCACAAACATAGCCTGCGGATACTGCAACTGATTTTATCCCCAGCTCTTTACAGGCTTTCGCGGTATCAATGGCATATTCATGGAAAATTACCGGGTCATTATAGGTGTAGGCAACACTTTTACATCTTGCACGTAATGCTGCTTTGGCTATCGCTTCAGGACTTGCCTGATTCATTAAGGAATCCATTTCTCTGGATTTACTAATATCCCAGTTCTGGCAAAATTTACAGGCCAGATTACAGCCGACTGTACCAAAAGATAATACAGGAGAACCTGGATAAAAATGGTTCAACGGTTTTTTCTCAATAGGGTCTATACAAAAGCCACTGGAACGCCCATAACTGCTTAACACAACTTTTTGATTCAGATTTTGTCTGACAAAACACAGTCCACGTTGCTGATCATGTAATTTACAAAAGCGAGGGCATAAATCACACTGAACGCGGCCATCTTCAAGTGTATGCCAATAATCTGTCTTAATGATATTTTCTGTTATTTGATCTGTCATGCTTATTCCTAGAGCAAGCGTTCAAGCACTGTTTTTATATTAATTTAGTAGACTAAAACACATAAAATACAAGTGAAAATTAGACTTGTAATAAAGTAAAAAACGCCTATAAATTAAGTATGGTAAAAACACATAAACCTGTTGTTGCAGGCACTTTTTATCCTGATAACCCCGACTTGCTTAAACAAATGCTAAAACAATTTTTAAGCAATGTGCCCGCATCGGATAAACAGCCTAAAGCAATCATTGCACCCCATGCGGGTTATATCTATTCGGGATCTATTGCCGCATCTGTTTATGCACGTTTGTGTTCTGCAAAACAAGGAATCACAAGGGTTGTTTTAATCGGCCCATCTCATCGCATTGGCTTTCAAGGATTAGCCCTCAGTACTGCCGGACAATTTTTGACTCCTCTAGGCATTATTGCAGTAGATACGGAAGCGGTTAAAAAAATATCTGAATACCCTTTTGCTCAATATATGGATCAAGCATATGACCAGGAACATAGCCTTGAGGTTCATTTGCCTTTTTTGCAATCAGTACTGGACACCTTTACCCTGATTCCTGTTATTGCAGGAAATGCCTTAGCAGAACAGATTTGTCAATTAATAGAACTATTTTGGGACGACCCCGAAACTTTCATTGTTATCAGTTCTGACTTAAGCCATTTCCTTGATTATGCAACAGCACAAAAAAAGGATAAAAATACTTCTACCCTTATTGAACAATTGCATTATGAAAAACTGAATGGTCATTCGGCCTGTGGTTGCGTTCCAATCAGCGGTCTGCTGGCATTAGCAAGAAAAAAGAATTTGCCGGTAAAAACAGTGGATTTAAGAAATTCCGGGGATACCGCAGGCAGTGAGCACAAAAACAGAGTAGTAGGATATGGTGCTTATGTTATTGAATGAAAAGAACAGAAGAAGCCTATTAGACCTGGCTTATCGGTCGATTGAATCGGGCTTGAAAACAGGACATCCCTTAAGCATTAATTTAAGGGATTATTCTGCGGAATTAGCGCAGCAAAGAGCTACATTTGTTACCTTGGATAAAAACAAACAATTACGCGGTTGCATTGGCATGTTGGAGGCGGTGTTACCTTTAGCCGAAGATATTAGCGAAAATGCCTTTTCAGCAGCGTTTAAAGACCCTCGGTTTCCACCGCTGGAAAAGTCCGAATTAAAAGAGCTGGATATCCATTTATCTATTTTAAGTCCCTCAAAACAGATTGAATTTAGCTCTGAAGATGATTTGATTTCACAAATTCGGCCTCATATTGATGGCCTGATTTTAGTAACAGGGTCACGCAAAGGCACTTTTTTACCTTCTGTCTGGCAATCTCTCCCTGCACCCGATCAATTTTTACAACATTTAAAACAAAAAGCAGGGCTAGCCAAAAATTATTGGTCAGATCAAATTAAAGTGTATCGTTATACTACGGAAATTATTAACTGATAATTTATAGAGAATAGATTTCTACTGCTTCGCATATTTTTTACTTGCCAAAAATAATATTATCTCTATAATAGAGAAAATCTATCGCGGGGTGGAGCAGTTTGGTAGCTCGTCGGGCTCATAACCCGAAGGTCGTA
>CAZDMC010000168.1:0-5228 GCA_964506335.1 uncultured Methylomarinum sp.
CTAACTATTCAAATACTTATGCACCAACTGAGCGGTCAACTGATTTATCTAGGATAATGTTACAAAAAATAAAATAATCAATGTACCTACACAATAAGTTGCTATGATTTCCACTTTACGAATTAAAGCTAACGACTTCCAATAGACACTGTTTTTTCTCTTACGCTTTAACCAGATAGCTTTTATTCGTCTTCTTAGCCAACGGTATAAACGCGGCATAATTAAGCAGAGGCAAAAAAATGCATACGTTGCAATCAGTAGCACAAAGTTTACTATAATGACGTCGCTTTCGTAATGATTAGAATTTAAAAAATGTTCCAGCAGTAATTCTAGTGAATACTCAAAAAAATCGATGATTATATGAAGGAATTCAATAAAAAAATCAAGCAGTGTAGAAAATAAATCGAGTAGAAAATCAAACATAAAGAGGATAACAAAAATAACAACAAACTTTTTAGCAATCCTTATGACCATTTGGCCATCTGATTCATCCAGCTTATCGTATTTTGTTTGTTTCATTGATTGTCATCCCCTTTATGAGGTTTAGAATATCTTAATTTTTATTTTCATTGGGTGTATTAGCAAAACGGGGAGAAATGGGTAATCCATACCAGCTTTTAATATGTAAATAATCACGAATCGGTGTTTTAATCAGTAATAATAATAGACCTATTGAATACAAACACCAGACTGCGGCCCATTCATTCATATTACTGGTAGTAAAAAACGCCAGAATGGGGCCGGTTATTAAATGATAAAGCACTAATTTCCATGAGCCATATAATATCGGCAATAAAAATGCTACAAAGACATAGGCATTAGCCATAGCAAAACTGCCATTGGCAGGAATGGCCCAGGCTATATGCCAGTCACCCGAAGTAGAACAGATTTGTTTTCCACAAAACGGCATATTAAATTTCAGATCGGGCGCCAGAAGTAGCGCATAAACTTTGTCGTAACAATATGTAGCCCATTCAAAAGGGTAAATTCGCATCATAAAAATGACGGCGGCAGCAAAACATAGTGTATAAATTGTGCCACTTATACGCTGTCTCAGGCTTGCAGGAATAAAATACATGGCAACTGCATTAACAAAAAATGGCTGGAATGCGATATGCATATAACCCAAAAAAGTAGCAATCTGATTACGCGGATTTAAACACTCATCTATTACAGTATAAGTGTAAGCCTGCAATAATTCCATCAGAGAAAAGTAGGCCAGCGCACTACACAGCACCCTGGATTCGCCTTTTTTATAAAAATAAGCAGTACTGGCAAAACCAGTAATAGCAAGGACAGCAGATGCTTCTCCACTCCAGCACATAGATACTCTCAGAAAAAATTAATTGAACCAAGAATTATAACGCAAGATATTGCTTTACCCGTGCTTTTAAAAATAAATTAAATGAGTAAACTAAACTCTCAACAACAGGCCGCTGTCAAAATCACAGACCATCCTTTACTGGTATTGGCCGGTGCAGGCAGTGGTAAAACCCGAGTAATTACTGAAAAAATCGCCTATCTTGTCAAGCAAGGAACGCCCGCCCGCAATATTGCCGCATTAACTTTTACCAATAAGGCTGCCAGGGAAATGAAAAACAGGGTAGTAAAATTGCTGGATGATAAACAAATCCGGGGCTTAAGAATTTCTACTTTTCATGCATTAGGCCTGGATATACTACGAAAAGAATCTCAATTACTGGGTTATAAGTCCGGACTCACGCTATTTGATGAGCAAGATAAACTGACTTTATTACGAAATTTGATTGCCCACAGTCCAACTGATTATGACCCTGATGCTGTTGAATTCTATAATAGACAAATTGGTGACTGGAAAAATGCGTTTATAACACCAGAAACTGCGATCAATCGTGCTACGCCTGAAAATCAAATAATTGCCTCCTTATACATGGATTTTAACCGGCATTTAAAAACCTATAATGCCGTTGATTTTGATGATTTGATTTTAATTCCGGTATTACTTTTTCAACAAAATGCTACTGTTTTAGAAAAATGGCAAAATAAAATTCGCTATCTACTGGTTGATGAATATCAAGATACCAATATTACCCAATATCAGCTGGTTCGCTTATTAGCGGGTAATTTAGGTCGATTCACCGTGGTAGGTGATGATGATCAGTCTATTTATGCCTGGCGTGGTGCCCAACCGGAAAATCTGGCTCAGTTAGAAAAGGATTATTCACGACTTAAAATAATTAAATTGGAGCAGAATTATCGCTCTGCCGGCCGCATTCTTAAAGTGGCCAATCAGTTAATATCTAATAATCCGCATGTTTTTGAAAAAAAATTATGGAGTAATCTGGGTTTTGGTGATCCTTTAAAAGTGATGAGCCATAAAAATGATCGCGCAGAAGCGACTCAGATTGTTGCAGAAATTATTCACCACAAATTCAGACAAGGTGGTAATTATTCGGACTATGCCATCTTATATCGAGGTAATCACCAGTCTCGCTTATTTGAAGGCTGTTTACGCGAAAATAATATTCCTTATTTTATAAGTGGCAGTACTTCATTTTTTGCTTATGCTGAAATCAAAGATATTCTGGCTTATCTGCGCTTATTTGTTAATCAGGACGATGATGCCGCATTTCTTAGAATCATCAATACCCCTCGACGTGAAATTGGCCCTGCCACAATGGAAAAATTAGCAGCTTATGCCAATAAGCGACAAATCAGTTTGTTTGCCGCCTGTTTTGAATTAGGCTTGACCCAGGCATTACCAGAACAATCCATAAAGCGACTAAAACGATTTACCGAGTGGGTGATAGATGCAGCTGATACAATTGAAAAAGGTGATGGCTTTGCTGTCATTGAGCACTGTATTGAGCAAATTAATTATCCAGGCTGGCTAGATGAAAATAGTAAAACAACCGCAGCGGCTGAGCGAAAAATTAAAAATGTTGCTGACTTGATTGTATGGTTAAAACGTATCGCCAACAATGGGGCAGATGAGGAAAAAACCTTAGCTGAAACACTATCTAAAATCATGCTAATGGACATTCTGGAAAGAAACAGCGAAGAACAAGCCGACGATCAGGTCAGTTTAATGACCTTACATGCCTCAAAAGGTCTGGAATTTCCCCATGTTTTTCTAATCGGCATGGAAGAAAACCTATTACCTCATCAAAGCAGTATAGAATCCGAGAATATAGAAGAAGAAAGACGTCTGGCTTATGTCGGAATTACCCGTGCCAAAAAAAGCTGTACGCTGAGTTATTGCACCCATCGAAAACGCTATGGTGAAATCACAGAATGTGAACCCAGTCGGTTTTTAAATGAATTACCCGAAGAAGACCTGGAATGGTCGAATAAAAAACAATTATCCCCAGAAACGATTAAAGAACGGGGCAAGGCAAACCTGGCCAATTTAAAGTCAATGCTTAGATCCTAAAGTTAAGGTGACCCCAAAAAACACGGCATTGTTAATTTAATAAATTTATGCCATTGATTTAAAAGGCGTTTATTTTTTAATAATTTAACAAAACAGTAGCTATTTGATAAGAATATATAACTTTATTGGAATTTACCCAGAAACAGGTGGTTTTTCACAAAATTAAGCCTAAAAAGCCTATTTTTTACCAAATACAGCTAATTTTGAAATAATTTCAAATAACTTTAAAAAATTTTATAAAAATAAATTGTTTAATATCAATAGGTTGATTCGTTACATCCTATTTACGCCACACCCTTTAAAAGAAGCATCTGCACGAAATACAATGTCCATTATTTATGATTCATCATGTTACTGTAGCAAGTGAGTTTCTGGTAAATTTTTTCTATTGTTTGTTTTTTATCAAAAATACTATTTATTGCAATGCTCATTTCTTCTGGCTCATCTTCATAAGTGTGTGATAAAACATTTCTAATTTTTCTTAGCTCTAACCATTGTTCTGCACTTTCTAAAATATTAAGCTTTTCTAACCTATTTAATAGATCAATGAAAGGGACATCTTCTAAATCTTCCTCTAACGACAAGGCTATTACTTTGAAAAATCTTTTACCTATGGCATCTTGTAGTTTTGCAAATCGAAATAAATATTGGTCGATATGCCCTACTTCATCATCATTAAGATTATTATACTTATCAGTATCCAATGGTAATGTAGCGACTATTTTTTTATAGGCGCTATTCATTCTTAAAATGTGTTTATCACATTCATTAACGATTTTTTGCCGCTTTAATTGATTAATAGTCATAGTTTTATACCCGTTCGTATTGCTTCTTTTTCTATGAGTCTATTTTTATCTTTGGCAAGAATAACATCCACTTTTTGATCGCCAATGGCTAATTGCAAGGCAACTAGAAATTTGATTTTTTTATCGTATTGTTGCTTTGCATTATTTTTATGTTCAGGAATAATATATAAATCTATATCTCCGCCTTTTTTATTGTCATCTACTCTTGAGCCAAATAGGTACACTTCTGCACCTTTATCAAAATATTGATGCGTTATATTTACAATGGCTTTGTGATCTGTTTTTGTAATCCTCATATTATTTAACACTTTCTTTATCAACCAATGGGGTCACACAACCAATGGGGTCACAACCAATGGGGTCAAACTCGATTGGTATATCAAAATGACTACTTTCTCTCAGAATATTTTTAGCACTTCTTTTGTTAATCATTTTGCTGTATAGCCGTCTTTAATTTCTTCATTTTTTAGAAAATAAATCCATTCATCTAAGGTATCTGTGGCTACATCATTAAACTGGTTGATTTTGAGTAAGTAGTATTTTGGATAGAGAGATTCTATGCTTTGCTTTTTAAAGAGCTGTTTTTGCTTTTCACTCAACCCGAGTCTATCATGCTGATGTAATCCTATAAAACGGGTTGTGCCTTTGTAGATATAATCTATTCCTTTACCTAAATCAAAATAGAATATATTAACTAAGATGATTTTTGTAATTTCTGAGTATGAACAACCTGTCTCCAAATATTCTATCGCTGTTTTTGATACCCCATAAAAAATGCGCTGAAGATAATCATATTCTCTGTGATCTTATATTTCTATGATGATTATTTAATTTTGGGCATTACCTACTTTTAAATCAACTCGATTAAATTTATCTCTGTAAACTTCTTTGTTACCCACACTTTCCAGGACTTCTAAAATAGTGACGTCTTCTTTTAGCAATTCACTCAGAAAACCTTCTAGGAGGCTGTCCGAGAATAGAAGTCGTAGCGAGGGGAAGCTATTTTGAGT
>CAZDMC010000169.1:0-5208 GCA_964506335.1 uncultured Methylomarinum sp.
GCCAAAATCAGCTTTTCCGCAGTAGACTTTCTATTCTCGGACAGCCTCCTAGGCGTACGAGTGAAAGACTAGCAAGCTAATCTGAACGAGTGCAACAACGCAGATGGCATTTTTTTGAATGCATTATATCCGTCAACACAACATTGATGGCGTGCTGCCTACCCTGCCACAATTCCGGCAATATTATAACCACCATCAACATAAGTAATTTCGCCCGTAATACCGGATGCCAGGTCAGAACACATAAAAGCAGCAGCATTACCTACTTCTTCAATACTTACATTCTTTTTCATTGGTGCTGTATCAGCTGCTTTACTGAGCATGGATTTAAAATTGTTAATGCCTGCAGAAGCCAATGTTCTGATTGGACCTGCGGATATAGCATTAACCCGAATACCCTCTTCACCCAGAGCAGCGGCCATATAACGGACATTAGCTTCCAGACTGGCTTTAGCAACGCCCATTACATTATAATTCGGAATAGCCCGTGCAGCACCTAAATAAGTTAAGGTTAATAAGGAACCGTTTCGACCTTTCATCATTTCTCTACCGGCTTTTGCCAATGCGGTAAAACTATAGGAGCTGATATCATGGGCAATGGCAAAATTTTCTCGGGTAGTGGCATTAACAAAGTCACCATCCAGCGCTTCGCGAGGTGCAAACGCAACAGAGTGAACAATACAGTCCAGGCCATCCCAGTGCGTTGCTAATTCAGAAAACACCGCATTGATTTGTTCATCATTGACCACATCCAGCTCTATGGTAATATTTGAATCACATTCACCGGCCATTTTAATAACTCGGTCTTTCAGCCTCTCATTTTGATAGCTAAAAGCCAGTTCTGCACCTTCACGATACATTGCCTGAGCAATACCCCAGGCAATTGATTTGTTGCTAGCTAAACCAACAATTAACACTTTTTTGCCCTGCATAAACCCCATTTTTATCTCCTGAGCGGTTTGTTTGTTAGAATTACATTTCTTTATTTGCATTAAAGTATACCTTGCCCAGTCATTTAATTCGATAACAAAGTATGGAACACATAAAACCAAGCATTATTTATCTGATTGTTGTAACTCTTTTTCTTAACAGTTGTGACATTTCACAATTGAATAATCCGCATCCAGAAAACCCGACTAATTTATCGATCATGTATTCTTCTTTTTCTGAACGGCCTAAGCACCTGGATCCTGCTGTCGCCTATAGCTCAAATGAATATACCTTTATCGGACAAATATATGAGCCTCCTTTTCAATATCATTATTTAAAAAGACCTTACCAATTAGAACCTTTGACAGCCACTCAAATGCCTGTAATCAGCTATTTTAATCAACACAATAAAAAGCTGGAGGGCGTTTTCGCAGACGCTGAGATTGCTTATACCGATTATCTGATTGAAATTAAGCCCGGCATATATTATCAGCCTCACCCAGCTTTTAACCCTAAAAACCATTCGATAAGTCAGCAACAACTGGCTGAAATCAATACCCTTGAGGACTTGCCTTTAACACCAAGCAGAGAATTACAGGCCACTGATTATATCCATCAAATAAAACGCCTGGCTCACCCAAAGGTTCAATCACCGATTGCAGAAATCATGAAAGGCTACATCCTGGGCTTTGCTGAATTTTCCAAAACAGTTTCAAACCTGGATAAATCAGCCATAAAAACCGTAGCAATGCCGGGTGTTGAACTGATCAGCCGTTATCAATACAAAATCAGAATTAAAGGTAAATATCCGCAATTTATGTACTGGCTGGCCATGCCTTTTTTTGCCCCTATGCCCTGGGAAGCCGATCTGTTTTATCAACAAAAAGGATTAAAAGATAAAAATATTACATTAGACTGGTTTCCGATAGGGACAGGACCTTATTTTTTAGCCGAAAACAATCCTAACCGACGCATGGTACTGACTAAAAACCCGAATTATCATCTTGACAAATACCCTATGCAAGGGGAAGCAGGTGATAAAGAACGGGGCTTACTAAAAGATGCAGGAAAACCACTGCCGTTTATCGACCAAGTAATCTATACACTAGAAAAAGAAACCATTCCCTATTGGAATAAGTTTTTGCAAGGCTATTATGATGCATCAGGGATTTCTTCCGATAGTTTTGATCAGGCCGTGCAATTTAGTGGCGCAGGCGATGCACAATTAACACCAATAATGAAAGAAAAAGGCATACAACTACAAACTTCGGTGACCACCTCTATCTTTTATATGGGCTTTAATATGCTGGATTCAGTGGTAGGTGGAGACTCTGAACGAGCCAGAAAACTTCGTCTGGCTATTTCCATAGCACTGGATTATGAAGAATATATTGCCATTTTTTTGAATGGCCGAGGAGTAGCGGCACAAGGCTTATTGCCGCCGGGTATTTTTGGGCATCAATCTCTACAGCCAGGTATAAATCCCTATGTCTATGACTGGGTGAACAATCAATACCAGCGAAAACCCATCAGTGCTGCTGAAAAATTAATGGCTGAGGCCGGTTATAAGCAAGGTGTTGATCCTGCAACAGGCGAGGCATTAGTGCTTTACTTTGATACCACTTCGGTCAGTGTTGATGACAGACCTCGAATGAACTGGTATCGCAAACAATTTGAAAAGCTAGGCATTAAACTGATTGTTCGTGCTACTGATTATAATCGTTTTCAGGAAAAAATGCGTAATGGCAGTGGACAATTATTCATCTGGGGATGGAATGCGGATTATCCTGATCCAGAAAACTTCTTTTTTCTGCTTTACAGCGCTAATGGCAAGGTTAAACAGGGCGGTGAAAACGCAGTTAATTATCATAATGCCGAATTTGACCGGCTATTTGAACAAATGCGAAATATGGATAACACCGAGCAGCGTTGGCAAATAGTACAACAAATGCAAGACATAGTAAGGCATGATGCGCCCTGGGCTTTCGGCTTTTATCCTAAAAGCTTTGCTTTATTTCATAGCTGGTATAAAAATTTAAAACCCAATTTAATGGCCAATAATCGCTTGAAATATGCCCGGATTGACGCTCTAGCCAGAAACGAAAAAAGAGAACAATGGAATCAAGCTGTTTTTTGGCCATTGCTTTTAATTGTTTTCATTTTGCTTTTGCTGCTTATTCCTGCATTTGTTTCCTACAAACGACGACAACGAGAGATAATGTAATTCAGACAGTCCCGAATACCACCGAAGTGAGCCAGGGATTAAGAAGCTGTCTTGTTAAAATAATCCGGCTCAATCGTTTTGGACGGTCAGCAAACCATCGTGGCACAAACATTCCACAATATGAGGTGCAAGAAACTTGCCTATAATGTTAGGGATGAGGCTGTAAACCCCGTCTTGCTGGAAATAAATACTTGAGTTTTATAAATAATGGACGATACTTAATTGTCTATCTTCATAGCAAAAAAACAGCCCTAAAAGGAAGTAACAATGAACAGTCTACTCAATAAGTTTTCAATAAGCGCAAAAATAACCGGACTTGCCCTGTTTTTACTGATATTAATGTTAATAAGCTCAGCTTATGCAATAGTCTCCATGACCAAAATTGGTGGTGAATTAAAAAATATCGCGGAAAAAGATGTTCCGATGAACAAATTATTAACCGACATTACTGTGCATCAATTTGAACAGGCCATCTTCTTTGAAAGAGCTGTGCGCTATGGTAATTTACTGCAACTGAAAGAAAGTGCAGCCGCTCATTTCAAAAAAAATATTCATGCTTTTGAACAAATATCTCATCAAGTAAGTACGGAGATTAAAAAAGGCGAAGCTCTGGCAGAATCAATCATGACCGACCTGAGTCATGGCGAAAAAATTGCGGAAGAATTTGCCCATATTAACCAGGCACTTAAAATAATAGAGCAGCAACATCAAAGCTACGAGGATCATGCTCAACAAGTCTTTATAACATTAGCTCAAGGAAAAATAGATGAAGCTGAACCTTTAGTAGATAAAGTTACGCATGAAGAAGACCAGCTCAATGAACATTTAAAATCATTACTGGCAGAAATGGAAGATTTTACCAGTCAATCCATGATAGACGCTAACAATCACGAGCATCACGCAACATCGATTCTCATCTATATTTTATTGGTAGCCATAGTTCTCGGCTTAGCCATTAGTGGGTTAATTTTGCGTTCAATCAGCGGACAACTTAACCGTATGATAAGCAGCCTAAAAACAATTGCTTCGGGTGATCTGACAGAAAATATTATCATTGAGGGTACCGATCAATTAGCACAAATGTATAGCGCATTAAGCGAAATGCAACAACAACTATTCAATATAATATCAGCAATCCTTGGCATAACGGATCAATTGAGCACAGCCGCCAAACAAACCTCAGCCGTGGTTTCAAAAACCCAGACAAATATCCAGCAACAGCAATCTGAAACTGATATGGTCGCAACTGCGATGAATGAAATGACAGCCACTGTTCAGGAAATCAGCCAAAATATTGCAGATACGGCCAATGCCGCCGCCAATGCAAATAATGAAACAGCCACAGGTAATCAACTTGTGGAACGAACGAGTCAGGCTATACAAGAATTAGCGGGTGAAATTTTAGCTTCATCAACCATTATTAACGAAGTGGAAACTGAAAGTAAAACGATAGGATCTGTACTGGATGTTATTAAAGGTATCGCCGAACAAACCAACCTATTAGCTCTAAATGCTGCCATTGAAGCCGCTAGAGCCGGTGAACAGGGGCGAGGATTTGCTGTAGTTGCTGATGAAGTCCGCACCTTGGCAGGCCGTACCCAATCTGCTACCGAAGAAATAAACCAAATGATTATCAATCTTCAAAATGGCTCAAGAAAAGCAGTGAATGCCATGAATAAAAGCTGTGAACAAGCCCAGTCAGCTGTCGAACAGGCAAACAAGGCCGGTGGTTCAATTAGTACCATAGCCCATTCAGTACAGCATATTAATGAAATGAGTGAGCAAATCGCCAGTGCAGCAGAAGAACAAAATGCTGTTTCAGAAGAAATAAACCGTAATATTGTGAATATAAGTGATATTGCTGCTCAATCAGTATTAAGTTCAGAGCAAATTGAACAAGCGAATAACAATTTGACAGGCATGGCAACTGAATTACAAGAACTGGTTGGCCAATTTAGAATTGCAGGTTAATTGTCCGCTGAATGCTTAACTCCAGTAGCTAAGCACAAACAAAGATAGACCTAAGCACATTCAATCTCGATGCCTCTTTGAGC
>CAZDMC010000170.1:0-5197 GCA_964506335.1 uncultured Methylomarinum sp.
GCACACAATTGACAGCGGCTGGTAACGATCTTGAATAGGTTCTTAGAATAAGGTTTGATGGTAATAATTTATTGAACCACATCACATATCTATCTTTTTTAGTTGCATGGTTTTTTAAAAAAGGTAATTATATGTCCAGCGAGAAAATTTCGTTTTATTTAAATCGTCTGGTAGATTTTGTAAGGATTCAAAAACTACATGTGACGCGGAGGAGGCCGGATCATGAAAAAATCATCCCATAGTATTATTCATCAATTGTTGATTTCAACAGCTGTATTGTTATTTATTTTTCAGATACCTTTAGCGAGTGCTAATTCGTATTCTGATAAAAATCTGGATTCGTTTACAAAAATAAAAGAAATCCATAAATTATCTGGTAAACTTCCTGAAGGTGGAATCATCTGTAATGGCGAGCTTGTCATAGTAGCTAAAATTATTAGGCGGCATTTGTCTTGCGAAGAAAACAGGGTTTCTAGCATATCAGCCACTAGAGCCTATGAGTTATAGTCTGTCAGATAAATTATATTATCAAGCCTTTTTAAGTCCAATCGCCCTACAACACAGACATCTTTTATGGATAAGACCCGCCCATTAACGCTAACTGTCTTTTTCATCATCTCTGGTCTGCCAAAAATCATAAAAATTAAACCACTGTAGCGGTGCTTTTAAACAATAATGTTGTAATTGATCGGCATATTCTTGAACGCATTGTTCTATAGCGGCTGTTCGCTGTTTTTTGGTAAAAGATAAGCCGTCACTGAAATGATCAAAATAAATGACTTGTTTGCCTTTTTGTTTTAAACAAAATAGAGTGTAGACAGGACATTTTAGCAATAATGCGAGGATGAATGGCTCTTGCGGAAAAAAGGCAGGGTGACCCAAAAAATCAGCCTTGGCAACGCGATGTTGTCCGTTAACAGGCGTTCTGTCTGCGGCAATAATGATTAATTCTCCGGCTTCTATTTTATCTTGTAACAGCATAGCCGTCGCCGCATTAACCTCAGTAACCTGAATTAAATTCAAGCGTTCGGAACCAGCATATTTATTTAAAAGTGTATTAAATTTTTCTGCGTGTTTGGTGTGTACCAGTACATTAATGGTCACTTTTTTTCTCAACTGGGTAATGACTCGGCATACTTCCAGATTTCCCAGATGCGACCCTAAAATCAAAACACCCTGGCTTTTGTTTATATGGGTGACAATGGCTTCGCGGCCATGATATTCAACGCCTTTTAAAGTTAAGGAGCCGCTCCAGGCTGCCAGTTTATCTATTAAGGCATTGGCGAAACTGATGAAGTGTCGGTAGCTGTTAAAAAAACTGGGATTAATACTGATTTCAGCAGAAATTTTTGTCTGAAAATCAGTCAGTTTTTGTAGATATTGCAGGCTGGCTTGCCGCCCTTTGCCATTGACTAGCCAGTAATAGCTGACCACCGGATATAATAAAACCTGTAATATTTTTCGACCAAAAAACAAATAGATTTTCAGTAACAACTGCATGGCCCAGATAATGCCGCGTTCTTCTATTTTTGACCAATAACTCATTTTAAAGACCTCAAGAACAACTTAGGGATGCGTATTAACACAGCAAAAAATAATTGAGCATGTTTTTTGAAATTAAATAATTATCTTGTAATCGTTGAAAATGGGAAATGCCGTCCAGAGGAGATTGTACTCGTGTCGGTAAATTTATAATATCCAGTCCTTGCCAGTATAGCCACTTCACAGTGGCCAGGTACTCCACTGAGTGACTATAAAATCGTGGTGCATGACTTATAAATTTACAAGGAATCGACACCTTTGTTAGCTAGCATATCCGCTGCATCATTGCCTTTATTTCCAGAATGGCCTTTTACCCATATCCAGTCTATTTTATGTTTTGCAATCACTGCATCCAGTCTGCGCCATAAATCTTCATTTTTCACCGGTTTTTTTGCCGCTGTTTTCCAGCCTCTTTTTTTCCAGTTTCCTATCCATTCAGTAATGCCCTGTAAAACGTATTTAGAATCCGTGTGTAATAAAACAGTGCTTGATTTCTTTAATGTTTCCAAAGCCATAATGGCAGCCATCAGCTCCATGCGGTTATTAGTGGTGTTTTGTTCACCGCCGTAAAGTTCTTTTTTATTGGATTTATATTGCATAAAAACCCCCCAACCGCCAGGCCCCGGATTTCCTTTACAGGCGCCATCGGTATATATAACGACTTGTTCAGTCATCTTTAATTATCCTGTGAATTGATTTTAAACTGCTGGAAGCAGTGGCTAAACGCGACGGTTTCATCTTTATCGGGGTTAATGGAATCAAGGTATATTGTCTTTTAATGGCTCGCACCGCATAAGCCATGGAAAAAAAGGTATTTTTGCCAAATTTGAATTGTCCTGATGTCGTTACAATGGAGTCTAAAGTAAATTCAGAGGTTGTGGTCACCTCAAAATTTAATAAATTTAACCAATCTAAAATTCTTCTTCGAATAATAAAATGGCCCACCCAGGAATCTGACATTTTTATATTCCAGAGAAATTGCAAACGAATCCAGAAACTCAGAGGATTAAAATTTAAAATAATAATCTCTCCTTCAGGCTTCAGTACACGCTCAATTTCTCTCATGGTTTGAAAACGATAAGCGTCAAATTCTAATAAATGCGGTACGATAAATAAATCCACTGTTTCACTTTGTATGGGTAAGTTATATGATTTAGCACAAATTTTTACCGCATCTGCACAGCCTTTGCCTTTGGTGTCGAGAATACTGTATTTTTGAAAAAAAGAACAATCAATGAACGCATCTTCCCATCCTAAATAGCCCAGTTGTAAAATAGTTTGTTTACAACTGACCGTAATCGAACGCCTTAAATAATCCCTTTCCAGCTTTTGTAACAACTTGCCGTGGGGTGTTTCATAAAATGAAAACAAAAATTTTCTTTTCATAGTTCAGTAGAAAAATAGATAATTCTTATATATAATTGATTGATTACAATATTATTATGAAATTATTAATAAAATGTTTCCATTGAATTTTAGCAAACCGGCCAATCATTTTCTTTACTTAATTCTATTCATTGCATCAGGATGTGCTGAAAACCCGACTAAACACGTTTATATTAATGAAATACCGGCTGTAATAGCTCAACAGCCAACTCCGACAACAATCATTGCTGAAATTTTAACTAAAGATAACAGCCCCAAAGAAATAAAACCTATAATCTTTCCGCAAACTATATGGGAGCGCCTGTTTTCTTTATATGCCTTGCCTGAAATTGAAAATGAACGGGTGGAGCAAGAAATACAAAAATACCTCAAGCATCCCGAATATCTAACAAAAATTCAACAGCGGGCAAAACCCTATCTTTACTTTATTCTTGATGAAATTGAAGCCAGGCAATTGCCTGGAGAATTAGCGCTACTTCCCGTTATCGAAAGTGCTTTTTTACCCAATGCGGTATCAAAAAGTCAAGCATCAGGGCTTTGGCAATTTATGCCCGCGACAGGACGTTTTTTTGGGCTAAAGCAAAACTGGTGGTATGACGGACGCAATGACATCATTTCCTCAACGCAAGCAGCCACAACGTATCTACAGCAATTAGGACAACTATTTGAAGATGACTGGTTTTTAGCGTTAGCTTCATATAATGCCGGCAAAGGAACGGTTAGAAAAGCACAGCGAAAAAACAGGGAAAAAGGCTTGGCAACAGACTATTGGTCTTTGGCTTTGAGTAGAGAAACCACCAATTATGTACCTAAATTATTGGCGATTGCTAAAATCTTTGCCAATGCTGAACAGTATAATATTTCCCTGATTCCTATAGAAAACACGCCCTATTTTACTATTGTTAATATTGAATCCCAGATTGATTTAAGTTTAGCTGCAAAAATGGCGCAGATCTCAACAGATGATTTTTTCACATTAAACCCCGCTTATAAACGATGGAGCACAGACCCAGACGGCCCTTATCACCTTTTGATTCAGACCGATAAAGCAGAGGGTTTTAAAGAAAAACTAGCCAGTATACAGAAAAAAGACAGAATGCAATGGATTCGCCATAAAATCAGAAAAGGTGAAAATTTAGGTGGCATTGCAATCAAGTATCACACCACCGTTAATGCGATCCGACAAAGCAATCGTTTAGCGAATAACAATATTCGGGTAGGAAAGTATCTATTGATTCCTGGCTCGCCTGATCAATTGATCGCAGGCGATAGCAAAATTCCACAACAACTTTATATTGTTAAAAAAGGAGATACTTTCTGGGATATTGCCCGGCAGTTTTCGGTAAGAAGTAAGGATATAGCCAGCTGGAACAATCTTTCTTTAACAAAAATGCTGCGACCCGGTCAAAAATTGATTATAAAAGAGAGTTAAAGTAATTGGCGACCTCCATCTACTTGAATCAACAACATTAAGTTGATTGTTTTTTTGGTCTGCATAAATTACGGTGAGTAGTTACAGTAACTTTAACAAATTTAACCCCTTTTTACCTTTGCTATGCCTCAAGCAAAACCAGGTCTATATTTAATCCACTCGCCTTTTTGATCAATTTTTTATCAAAACTGACAAATTGATTTGCGTGAAGGCTGCAAGCCAAGTGTAAGGCATCAGCAAAGTCTATACCTTTTTCATACCATTGTAGAGATTGTTCAATAGCTGAACTTTGTTCGATAGTAAAGTTATCGGTGACTAATATTTTTTGCAAGGTGGTTAGAATAATGGCTCGCTCTAAAGAATAGCTAAAGCGCAGCACCCACTCTAATTCTAAAATAACTGTTTTAGAAATAAAAATACTCTGATTCTGTAATATAAGAGCCGCACGCTGTGTTTGCTCTGGATCGTCATTGGTAACAATTCGGACAAGTATATTGGTGTCAATTGCTATCATTTTTCTTCCACTCAGCAAGAATACCTTGTTTTATGCTGTCTTCCATTTCATCTAGTGTTTTTGCTTTACCCTGATAAGCTGTGCAGCCTATTAAGTCGCTAAAGGTTGATTTTTTCCGCTTGTTTTTTATTTTTAATAAAATACCTTGGCTGACAACTTCGACTTCAAGTTCTTGTCCATTGTTCAGCTGGTATGCGTCACGAATAGACTTTGGTATAACAACTTGTCCTTTGCTTGATATGCGAGTAGTTTGCATAAGCGACCTATAATTAGAGATAAAAAGTAAGATTATGGTAAGAATTTTGGAGTCTGTCAATGTTAAG
>CAZDMC010000171.1:0-5131 GCA_964506335.1 uncultured Methylomarinum sp.
AGTGACCGTTACGTCATCACCTATCATTAAGGTTTCTCCTACTCGTCGAGTTAAGATAAGCATAATTTCTCCCTATATTTCCATTTAATTTATACTACTTACAACTACCAACCAAGAGCGGTATTATATGTTAGCCGTACTGAAAAATAAAGCTAAAAAATTAACTCTCCTCCTTTTCCAGGCCAAAAGCTTTATGCAAAGCACGCACAGCAAGTTCTAAATATTTTTCGTCGACAACGACTGAAATTTTAATTTCAGAGGTTGAAATCATCCTGATATTTATCCCTTCTTCTGCCAATACCTTAAACATGGTGCTAGCAATCCCAGCATGTGAGCGCATACCTACACCCACAATTGAAACTTTAACAATACTATCATCACCCGTAACTTCTTTAGCGCCCAGAGTCTGACAAATCTGTTCTAGTATTTGCTTGCTTTGTTGATAATCATTGCGATGAACAGTAAAGGTAAAATCTGTAGTTGAATCAGCCGCGATATTTTGAATAATCATGTCGACTTCAATATTTTTATCCGCAACAGGGCATAAAATTTTAGAAGCGACCCCTGGTAAATCAGGGACACCTGTGATTGTTAATTTAGCTTCATCACGGTTAAATGCAATGCCTGAAATTAAAGCGCTCTCCATTTGTGATTCCTCATAGGTAATCAATGTGCCACTCCCTTCTTTAAATGAAGATAAAACTCGAAGTGCAACGTTATATTTCCCCGCAAATTCTACGGCTCGTATTTGTAATACCTTTGATCCCAGGCTGGCCATTTCCAGCATTTCTTCAAAAGTAATATTTTCCAGTCTTCTGGCTTTGGGCTCAACTCTTGGGTCTGTGGTGTAAACGCCATCTACATCAGTATAGATGTGGCATTCATCAGCTTTTAAGGCGGCTGCAAGTGCTACCGCGGTGGTATCTGACCCACCTCGGCCTAAAGTAGTGATATTGCCTTTTTCATCAATGCCTTGAAAACCAGCAACCACTACAACCTTACCATCATTTAGATCTTTTTTGATTTTTACATTGTCAATTTCTCTAATGCGCGCTTTAGTATGGACACTATCCGTTAAAATTTTGACCTGTGCTCCGGTATAAGAGCAGGCAGGACAGTTTAAATCATGTAACGCCATACTTAATAATGACATGGTGACTTGCTCACCAGTAGAGAGCAACACATCCATTTCTCTATCATTGGGTTGTGCTTGCATTTCTTTTGCTAACGAGGTTAATCTATTGGTTTCACCACTCATTGCTGATACCACAACGATTATCTGGTCACCCTGGTCATGAGCCTTTTTTATTTTTTCGGCGACTGCTTTTATGCGTTCTACAGAACCCACCGAAGTACCACCAAATTTATATACAAATACTGCCATCTTTATTACGTAATTAAGGAATTTTGTAACTATTCAAACACACTGATTAGATACGGAGTTTTAATCTTTTAACTGTGATTTTACCCAGCCAGGAACTTGCTTTAATGCATCTTCCAGTGCTAATGGATCAGTTCCACCGGCTTGCGCCATATCAGCTCGTCCACCCCCTTTACCTCCCACTTTAGTAGCCACAAAATTCACCAAATCACCTGCTTTTATAAATTGGGTTTGTTCTTTAGTAACACCGGCAATCAAACTGACTTTTTTACCCTTAACTGTGGCCAAAACAATAGCTGCTGAGCCCAGTTTGTTTTTTAATTGATCCACCATGCCACGTAATGCTTTCGAGTCAACATCATCAAGTTTTACTGCCAATACATTAATACCATTAATATCTATAGCTTGAGATGCCAATTCACCCCCTGCTGAACTGGCTAATTTGGATTTTAACCGGTCCAATTCCTTTTCTAATTGTTTGTTTTTTTCTATCAGTTGAAATACTTTATTTGAGGTCTTTTCTGCTGGACTTTTCACCAGCTCAGAAATTTTGGCAAGCAATTTATCTCGACTTTCAATCCAGTTAATACAGGTTTTTCCTGTCACCGCTTCTATTCTTCTAATACCCGATGCCACGCCTGTTTCACTGATTATTTTCAAACAGCCAATATCGCCAGCACGATCCACATGTGTTCCACCGCAGAGTTCTATTGAAAATTCGCCTATTCTCAACACCCGGACTTGATCGCCATATTTTTCGCCAAATAAGGCCATTGCACCTGCTTTTACTGCATCATCTTTAGCCATGACTTCTGCAGAAACAGGGTTATTCATGCGAATCTGTTCATTGACTATCGCTTCTACTTTACTGATTTCAGTGGCCGTCATGGGTTCAAAATGAGCAAAATCAAAACGCAATCTTTCTGGGTTAACCAAAGAGCCTTTTTGAGTAACATGATCACCTAATGTTTGACGCAATGCTGCATGTAATAAATGAGTGGCAGAATGGTTCAGCTCAGTAGCTTTTCTATTTTCAGCATTAACTGAAACTTTACATTTTTTTTCGCAATTTAGTGCTCCTTGAAGCACAACACCTTTATGCAGAAAAAGATTTCCTCCCTGTTTTTGAGTATCATTCACCTCAAAAATAGCATCTTCAAGTTCAATCCGGCCGCTATCACCGACTTGTCCGCCTGATTCAGCATAAAAAGGCGTTTTGTCCAAAACAACAATACCTTCTTCGCCTTCTTTTAGATTTTGAACATTTTGACCTTTAGTAAATAAGCCTACAATTGTGGCGGTTCCCTTTAAGTTTTGATAGCCGGTAAAATCGGTTTGGCCATCGTGTTTAACAACCTGATCATAGTCTGCATCAAATTTTCCACCGGCTCTAGCTCTTTCGCGCTGAGCTGCCATTTCAATTTCAAAACCGGCATGGTCAACCGTTAAATTTTGTTCTCTGGCAAAGTCGGCAGTTAAATCAACAGGAAACCCGTAAGTGTCATATAAAAGGAAAACAATATCACCAGGAATCACATTGCCCTCTATTTTGGCAACACAGCTTTCCAGTATTTTCATGCCCTGTGCCAAGGTCTCAGAAAAACGCTGCTCTTCATTTTTTAAAACACGTTCAACGTGTTCTTGCGCTTGTTTTATTTCGGGAAATGCGTCACCCATTTCTGCAACTAAAGGGGCAACCAACTTATAAAAGAACACCTCGTTAATCCCTAAACGATAACCATGTCGAATAGCGCGACGAATAATACGTCTTAATACATAGCCTCGTCCCTCGTTTGCAGGCAATACACCATCAACCACCATAAAAGCACAGGAACGGATATGATCTGCAATTACCCGTAATGAGCTATGACTTAAATCTGTGGTATTGGCTAAAGTTGCTGCCGTTTTTAACAGGTTCTGGAACAAGTCTATTTCATAATTATTATGAACACCCTGCAATACAGCAGCCAGACGCTCTAATCCCATCCCGGTATCAACGGAGGGTGCTGGCAATGGATGCAATTTTCCTGCTTTGTCGCGATCATATTGCATGAACACCAGATTCCATATTTCAATATATCTGTCACCCTCTTCCTCAGGAGTTCCTGGCGGGCCACCGGCAACATTTTCACCATGATCGTAGAAAATTTCAGTGCAAGGTCCGCAAGGACCAATGTCTCCCATAGACCAAAAATTATCTTTAGCGCCTATTTTTGAAAATCGGGATGGGCTTATTTTTACATCCTCTAACCAGATTGATTCTGCTTCATTGTCTTCATTAAAAATTGTTACCCACAGTTTTTCAGCAGGGATTTCAAGTTCTTTGGTTAAAAAGTCCCAGGCAAAATGGATGGCTTCATTTTTAAAGTAGTCGCCAAAACTGAAATTGCCCAGCATTTCAAAAAAAGTATGATGTCTTGCGGTATATCCAACATTCTCCAGATCATTATGTTTTCCACCTGCACGAACACATCTTTGTGTTGTGGTTGCGCGCGTATAGTTACGCTTGTCTCTACCTAAAAAAACATCTTTAAAGGGTACCATCCCGGCATTGGTAAATAGCAAAGTCGGATCATTTGCTGGTACTAGAGAACTGGAGGGCAAAACAGCATGCTCACGATCTTTAAAAAACAATAGGAAGGCAGCACGCAATTCTGCGCTGGTCATTTTTTTCATAATTATTAAAGCTCACTGCGCTTTCTTGGAAACAAGGCTTATTCCCTGATTTTCTGAAAATATTTCATTATCATTTCGCCGCTAAAACCACGTTGCAATAGGAAACGACTTCGCTTAATTCTTTCAGCATAAGTTAATGAACTCTTTTCAGTGTATTTTTTTCTATAAACTTGTTCAAGTATTTCAAACCAGTCATTAGCCAAATCATGCAATACAGTATCTAGATCAATGTTTTCAATGCCGAGTTGCTGGATGTCATATTTAATTTTAATCGGGCCAAAACCATTTTTAATTCTGTGCCTGGCATAGCTTTCAGCAAATCGCTGGTCACTTTGCCAGTTTTGCTGCGCCAGCTTATCAATAACGCTTTGGGTCTGACTACGCCCAAAGCCTCTAAGAGCCAGCTTGTCTTGCAATTCTTTTTGGCTATGTTCTCTTCGCGTTAACAAACGTATACAAATTTCGCTGATTTCTTCTGGCGATTCAAACTCATCCATGTCAAAATATTATTTCGGGCTTATTGATTCTTTTTTATCATCAGTTCCAAACGCTTTAGCACGAATACTGGCTTCAATTTCTTTTGCTTTTTCCGGATTATCGGTCAGATATTTTTTTACATTATCTTTACCCTGCCCTATCTTTTCATTGCCATAGCTATACCAGGAACCTGCTTTTTGTATAAGCTCATATTTTACGCCTAAATCCACTAGCTCGCCCATAAAGGAAACGCCTTCTCCATAAATGATTTCAAATTCAGCCTGTTTAAAGGGAGGCGCCATTTTATTTTTAACGACTTTAACTCGGGTGTCGTTACCTATCACTTCATCGCCTTTTTTAATGGCGCCAATACGACGAATATCCAGACGTACAGAGCTATAAAACTTGAGTGCATTGCCCCCCCGTCGTTGTTTCTGGGTTACCAAACATAACTCCAATTTTCATCCGTAATTGATTGATGAAAATAACCAGGGTATTTGAGCGTTTAATATTAGCGGTCAGCTTTCTTAAGGCTTGTGACATTAAACGCGCTTGCAAGCCCATATGGGAGTCACCCATATCACCTTCAATTTCTGC
>CAZDMC010000172.1:0-5115 GCA_964506335.1 uncultured Methylomarinum sp.
TTATTACAGCTCTATTATTTCAAAATCATGGGTAATTTTAACGGATTTTCCTAACATAATAGAGGCAGAGCAATATTTTTCTGCAGATAACTTAACCGCACGCGCCACCACTTTATCTTTAAGGTTTCTTCCTGTGATTTTAAAATGTAAATGAATACTGCTAAAAACACTGGGGACAGCATCAACACGTTCAGCAGTTAATTCAGCCACACAGTCGACAACATTATTCCGGCCTTTTTGCAGAATATCCATGACATCAAATGAAGAACAGCCTCCCACGCCCAGCAAAATCAGCTCCATAGGACGAATACCTATATTACGCCCCCCATGATCAGGTGGCCCGTCCATCACTACGGTATGGCCGCTTCCACTTTCTCCCAGAAATGTTCTGCCATCCACCCATTTAACTGTTGCTTCCATTGTTTTTCCTAAATAAAATTATAATTTTACAACTAAAATTGATTTTTTCTTAAAAATATTGCAATGTACTGAAGAATTATACTCGTCAACCAAAGAAGGTTAGCATGACATTGCTCAAACAGGATATTAATCAGGATGCAATAAATGACTTTTTACGTTTGTGTCATACGCGAGCATATCCGGCAAAAACCACCATAATCAGGCCGGGTGATGTCGGTGATAAATTGCTTTTTATTGTTGATGGCTCAGTTTCGGTGAGTGTTGAAGATGAAGAAGGGCACGAACTTATTTTGGCTTATTTAAACAAAAATGACTTTATTGGCGAAGTTGGGATATTTAAAAAGCCAGAAGCAAGAGCGGTTTGTGTTAAAACGCGTAATCAGTGTCAATTAGCGGAAATTTCTTATACCCGGTTTAATCAGGCTTTAAAAAATGAGCTGAAAGAGTACGCAACAGATATTCTTTTTTTGCTGGGAAAACAGCTGGCAACTCGATTATTGATTACCAGCCGTAAATATCGCGACCTGGCTTTTATGGATGTAGAAGGTCGCATAGCTCGAACGTTGCTTGATTTATGCACCGAACCCGATGCAATAACGCATCCTGATGGTATGCAGCTTAGCATAACTCGACAGGAGATAGGACGTATTGTCGGATGCTCAAGAGAAATGTCTGGACGAGTGATAAAGGAGCTTGAAGATAAAGGGCTGATTACGGCACATGGCAAAACCATTGTGGTGTTTGGTACTCGGTAAAGTTCTGCTACAGTACCCAGTAGTTATACTTCGCGCGGTCACGGATGCGGTTTTCTATCGGTTGATTTTTGCCGATAGACTGCGTTACTGAAACAGTTGCGTAGCCTGCTATGCGCCCGTTTCAGTGCCTTGCTATCAACAAAAAATCAACGCGTTATAAAACCGCATCCGTGACCGCGCGAAGTATATTCTAACAATATTGTTCTGGTGGCGGACTTTATTCCATGCGCATTCCTTACCACATCAAGTCATCAGGAATTTTATAATCCTGATAGTCATCGTTTTCTAGCGAATCAGTCGTTTCAGTAAATAAAACAATAACAAGCGTCTCATCGCGTTGTTTTATTTTTTCAGCAACTTTAATATCTACAATTTCATAGCTTTTTTTCGACTTAACAATGGCCAGTTTGCCGCCAATAATTTTGCTGCGTATTTTCTCGCTGATATAGATGGATTTTACTTTATTTTGATCAGTAAACTGATAAGCAGCACCCTCATCATCTTTTGCTAATTTGTTTAAATCAATCAGCTGTATAATTTGATTGGCAATTTGTTTTTTTTCAGCTTCATTATTACGTTGCTGGTTTAGTAGTTTATCTTTTTCTAGTTGCCTGGCTTTATTTTCCTGTACTAATTGTTTTGTTTCATCGCCAACTTCAATTTTATTTTTACGCTGCTTTTTTGTTTGTTTTCTTTTTTCGGCTTTGATTTGTTTGGCTTTGGCATCGTTGCTCAAGCCTGCTTTTAATAGTTGATCTTGTAGTGAAAGGTTACTCATAGTTAAAAATTATCTTTCAGTTGTCTAATTTTGCTAAATATAGCCACATTTGTTTGTCCTGTCATATTGATTGAGTTCTGTATTGCAGCGCTATTTTCCCTAAGAAAAGGATTGGTTGCCAGTTCTTGTTCTATAGTAGTGGGAACTGTAGCCAGGTTATTTTTTCTTAGCTGACCGACTTGTTGAATTCGTTCTTGTAATAGCTGATTATCCGGTTCTAGTGTTAAGGCAAACTTGCCATTTGCCTGAGTATATTCATGTGCACAATAAATACGTGTTGTTTTGGGTAATTGTTTTAATTGTTGTAATGACTGCCACATTTGTTCAGCGGAGCCTTCAAATAAACGCCCGCATCCCATTGAAAACAAAGTGTCTCCACAAAACAGCGCATGGCTTTCGGTAAAATGATAAACGATATGTCCCAGGGTATGCCCTGGTGTTTCCATTACTGTGGCGCATTGATTGCCGAGTTTTATTATCTCGCCATGCTGTAGCTGCCTGTCTATGCCAGGAATTCTTGAGCAATCTGCACTCGCACCCAGAATTTTGCAATTGGTTTTTTTCTTTAGTTCAAGGTTGGCACCGACGTGGTCTGAGTGATGATGGGTATTGAATATATAATCCAGCTGCCATCCTTTTTTTGCCAGAGTGGCTAAAACAGGTTCTGCAATAGCAGGGTCAATAACCGCTGTTTGAGCGGAAACAGGCTCGTGGATGAGATAGATATAGTTATCATTTAATACAGCTAACTGGATAATTTCTAACATGATAATAATCCTGAAAAAACAGTTACAAAGGCACTGACTATTGCCGAAACTATTTTTTCTTGTTCTTAATGGCGTGGCTAGCCAGGTTTTTACCTAAACCCCAAATTGATCCGGGCACTTTATGAGTTTCCGCGATGGCCGAATCGAATGAATTAACTATCCAGTCCCGGTCTTTTTGAGTGAGATTTAGCGGCGGTAGCAGCTTAATTACATTCATACCATGTCCGGCAACCTGGGTCAAAACATGATGTTTTTTAAACAAAGGTATAGTTACCATTTGGCAGAACAGACCTTTGTTAGCTGCTTCCAGCATAGCCCATGCGGCTTTTAATTTCAGGCTTTTAGGTGGCTGAAATTCAACAGCAATCATCAGGCCCCTTCCTCGTGCTTCTTTAAGAAATTCATGTTTGCTGGCAGTGGCATTAATTGAATTAATAATATCGGCACCTATTTTGGCACTGTTTTCCACCAGTTTTTCATCTTCCATCACTTGCAAGGTTGCAAGCCCTGCAGCCATGGCCATATTATTTTTAGAAAAAGTTGAACCATGCACAACAGCTCTGTCCATGCGGTTAAAAACAGTATCCATAATTTTTTGGGTCATGGCTACGGCGCCTATCGGAATAAAGCCTCCAGAAAGTGCCTTGGCCATTAAAATCATATCGGGTTCAACATTCCAGTGATCTATGGCCCAAAATTTTCCGCTACGACCTAGCCCGGTCTGGATTTCATCGGCGACAAATAAAGTGCCATATTTTTTGCAAAGACGTTCAACTTCGGGCAGGTAATTATCATCGGGAACATTTACCCCTTTACCTTGAATAGGTTCTACAATAAAGGCAGCAACATCTTTGCTGCTTAATGCTTGTTCTAATGCAGCAAGGTCATTAAACGGGATGGCACTGCAACCGGGTAATAATGGGCCAAAACCTTCTCTAAAAATTTCTTCGCCATTAAGCGCCAGCGCACCTAATGTTAAACCGTGAAAGCTGTGTTCACAATGTACTATGCGTTCACGTTTAGTCGTGTAACGAGCAAATTTGATCGCCGCTTCAACGGCTTCTGTGCCAGAATTACAGAAAAATAATTTATTTAACTTGTCAGCGGTGGTTGCCAGTATTTTTTCTGCCAGTAAACCACTTAATAGAGAAACGTCCATTTGTACCAGGTTAGGAAGTTCCAGCGTCAATGTTTCTTTTAAGGCATTAATGACAGTTGGATGATTTCGCCCTATGGCAAAAACTCCAAAGCCGCTGAGTAAATCCAGGTATTTTATATTATCTTCATCATATAAATATTGGCCGATGGCTTTTTTATAGTTTCTGTCATAGCCAATCGTTCTTAATACTCTGACCATTTGATTATTGAGATGTTGTTCGTGCAACTCAAATTTAATATCAAAATGTTCGGTAAAAAGTTTGGCGATACTGAAAGACATGAAAAATACCTATTGATTGTTATTGCCGTAAAAAGCAGGAAGAACAATGAGTGTGCAAACCAGGGTATAGAAAATACCCACGGCTAATAATAAGCCCATGCTGGCGGTTCCGACATGCGCTGTAAAAGCCAGGCTGCTAAAACTGCATAGGGTGGTTAATGAGCTAAAAAAAACGCCGCGTGCCGTGCTGCTTTGCAAAATTTCCTTATTGCAGGAAAGACCTGATTTAAGCCGGTGCATAATGTGAATACCGCTATCTACGCCCATTCCCATTAATAAAGGCAAGGCAATAATATTGGCAAAGTTGAAAGAGTTATTTAACAGTACATTAGTAGCGCCGGTTAATAAAGCAGCCAGTAATAAAGGCCCAATGACCAGTAATGTGCTTTTTAAATCTCTAAGAATCAGCAATAAAAGTAGAAAAATAGCAATTACTGCACCGCTAAATGCCTGGATAAATGCATTAACTACCGCAACCCCTGATGCCTGGTCTGCAACGGGGAGGCCGGATGATGACGGGGCAATAGTTTGAACTTCTGCAACAAATTGTTTAAGGTTTTCCACTTCATTTTGATCATATTCGGGCATAATTAAAATTTTGTACAGTCCGTTAGGGCTGAGCCAGTGTGATCTAAGATAATCTGGTAGATCGCTTAACTGATAGGGCATGGCTGTCAGGCTGGTACGCAGACGTTCCATGGTATAAGGCAGTAAACCTAAGGTATTTTGTTCCAGCGTGAGATAGGGCTGGGTGTTATATTCAGAATAATAGTTAGTAAAAAGACGGATATTATCTTGTAGCTGTATCAATATGGTTCTGTTGGTATTGGTCGTGGGCTGTTGAAGCACTTCAGAAAGTGTGGAATGTAAATCAAGTAGAGCCTGTCTGGGCTTGGTATCGGTGAAGGTATTATCAAAGGTATCCAGTTGATTGCCTAAAATAAGAGCCAGTTCTTC
>CAZDMC010000173.1:0-5104 GCA_964506335.1 uncultured Methylomarinum sp.
AATCAGACCGTGGATAAGAAAAAGCTAGTTGTTTGATAGCAAGACGACCCTGGTAATGTCGCAGTTGCGTCCCGCCCTGAGTTTCTTCTGGAAGTTTTTCAAATAAGGATAATTCAGCATAAGCCTGAATTGCATTAAGCCAGCTGGGTAATTGTTGTATGGGTTGACTAATCAGTGCTATTAAGCGGCCTGCTAGAATGTTGGCAGCAATCAACATGCCAAAATCAAACTCACCGGTAATGGATAAACGGGCACCGACAGCAATGATAAGCACGGATAAAAACATAGTGCTACTGCGTATTTGAGACTGCATTTTATCTTGCTGATGATGCACTTTATGTTTAGCCATTCGACACAGATCCGACTCATGATTTAAACGGTCATCCAGCCATGATTGAGCATTATTAGTACGCACTGTTTCGGTGAATTCGGTGCTTTTTAATAAGCTATAAAAATGGCCTTGTGTTTCAAGTTGGTTTTTTGCCAAGGCTTTCATTTTTAAAGAGCCAAATAATAGGATGACAATTAATATCCCAATAATAATTAAAGCGCACAAGCCTAATTGCCAGGATAATAAAAACAAGACGATGATAAAAAGCAGGGCAAAAGGTAAATCCAGCAAGGCCATTATGGGTGTTGGACTTAGAGCAATGTTGATTTTTTCGAGACTAAAGGCAGGGGGTTCGGTAGATTGTGCCAGAGAAAATTGTAATGCACCACTGTTTGAATTAAGTAATTTATGCCTGACTTTTTCACTGTACTTTCTTGTTTCAATAAGGCAAAGCGATGAAATAATTTGAAATCGGGCGCGTCGTAACAGCACCTCTACCGCTATAGCCAGAATGATGCCGGTTGACAGCGTATAAAGTGTGCTATCCAGGCCGTGCGACAAATAACGGCTATATATCAACATGATGAATAAAGCAGAGGATAAACCCAGAATATGAATAAACAGACTACTTAATAATAGGTAAAAATTAAGATCGGGTTTTGCCCAAAATGGATGTAATAATGCTTTCAAACGCTTACCTTTAAATCAATGTGCTAGTACTCCATCAATGTTATATTGGCGGATATAGCCCTCTCCAAAGGGAGGGCTATTAATTATACCGGTCAATACAACATTGCTGGAATATTAGAATGATACCGGAAAATGTTGTTGAGCCATGCTTTGGAGCATTGTCTCATCCTTTGGTTTTTGTTTAAAGGCCAGTGCCCAAAGATCAAAATAATCAGCGCGTTGACGTACAATAGCTCGACTAAAACCACAGTGTTGTAACAATTCAGCAAGTACCTTCTGGGTAAAACCACAGTGATGCGCCATATACAGATTACCGTTAGCTAATGATGGGCGATGACCATATAAAATATCCAGTGGAGCTATAGGCCCTGCTGGCGATTGATAAGCCGGTTCAGTGAGTTTATTGTCTACAATCAATTGGGCAAGTGATTGTAAATCAGGACAAGTAATTAATACAAAGCCATCCGTTTTTAATACCCGTTTAAACTCAGCCAATGCCAAAGGCACTTCATGTGGGTACAGATGCTCAATATTATGTGAGGAATATACTGCATCAACACTAGAATCAGCTACCCCAGACATATCAATCATTGAACCTACGATATCAGGATTAACATCCGGGTTGATATCAAAGCGTATTTCTTGCCAATCATCGGTCTGAAAACCTCGGCCAGCATCTGCTTTACCAAGTTGTCCGCAACCCACGTGTAAAAATGTTTTCATTGTTCACAATACCGTTGCCATAAAGTCCGATAACCGTTTTCCAGAGCACGAGTATAACCCGAATTATCAAATAAAGGAGACTGACGTAATTGTTTTCGTAGTCCTTGTTTAAGTGAAAATAAGGCGGCTGGATTACTGGCTTTGTCCTGTGCAATGGCAATATAGTTATCCTCAGATTTGGCAACCCAGTCTGGTAGTCCTGCATAATGCATAATACTGGCGCCCATACGTCCACAAAAATTATCGCCTGCCAGTGTTATTATCGGAACCCCCATCCATAAAGCCTGCAAGGTGGTAGTGCCACCATTATAAGGGATAGGGTCTAAGCCGATGTCTATCTGTAAATATTCATGCATCATCTCATCCAGACTACAAGGCCCAGTGAAACTTAGGCGCTCAGAATTAATGCCTCGCGCTTCAAAATCAGCATAAAACTGAGCAATACATTTAGCATCGGTAAAAGAGGGTGTTTTTAAATGCAAACGGGCATTAGGGATAGCATGGAGTAACTTAATCCACAGTTGCAAGGTGTAGTCATTGACTTTAGTCAAATTATTAAAAGAGCCAAAAACAATCGGAGATGTTGTTGATTCAGGAGCCTGGTAAGCTGGATAATGCTCATGTCGCGGATAGCAAAAAACACAATAACCGGGCAAACGATAAACCTGTTCAGCATATAAATGATCATGTTCAGGTGGACAGCTGACTGCATCCCCCATCAAATAATCAATACTGCTTAGGCCGCTGGAGTGGGGATATCCCATCCAGCTTACTTGAACAGGCGCGGCTCTTAATGCAAACACGCCCAATCTGTTTTTAGCAGTCTGACCTGACAAATCCACCAGAATATCAATGCCATCTCTAATAATCTGTTGTTGCAAACGCTCATTTGTCCAGCTGGAAACCTCATGCCAATGATCTGTCAGTTTACTAATTTCCTTGGTGCTTTCATCATAAGTACGGTTGTTATAGTAAGCGTAAATACTAAACTGCTTGTGGTTATGATGTTGCAATACCGGTGTAACAAAAAGCCCCACAGGATGCTGGTCACGAAAATCTGCTGAAATATAGCCAATTTTCAGGGGTCGAAGTGGCTGTTTTGAATTTTTAAAAGAAATACGATTTGTTTGCTCTGGCAATAAATTTTGCATTAAATTCTGATGCTGCTGTGCTTTATAAACAGCACTGTATTTCCGGCTATACAATAAGCTAAACAGTAGGCTGGCAGCATTTAGGGCATTAAAACCATCCCGATCCAATTTTTGTTGATACAGTTTAATACTGTCATCACAACGTCCCTGGCGTAGATAGATATCAGCCAGTAAATCTTTCGCCTCGGTACAATCAGCGTGTAGTTTTAATGTACGATTAATGCAGGCTTGCGCTTGACTAAATTGCCAGGTTTGAGAATAGGCTTTGGCTAAATTCAGGTGGGTCTCATGGTTGTCTGTTTGCAACTGCACCATTTTTTTTAACACAGTGATGGATTCGTTAAAAAACTTATGCGTCCAGATTTCTTTTGCTAATAGACTGAGTAAATGAATATCATCCTGCTGGCTTAATTGCCTAAAAATCGGTTGAGCGGTTTTCACATCACCTTTGGCCATCAAAACTGAGGCTAAACCTAATAAGGCGGTAAAGTCATCAGTTTTTAGCGTTAAAGCCAGCGTATATTGTTCTTCTGCACCGTTAATATCGCCATTATCAAAACGTGTTTGAGCCAGAGCCAAATGAATTGAATAGGGTGAATCTGTCAATTTAAGTGCTGTTCTATAATGTTTTGCAAAACAACCGGAATCACCGAGTTGATCGGCTAGTCTGGCCAGGCTGTAATGTGTTTTCCATGAGTCAGGGCCATATTTAACCGCATTTTGGTAAGCCTCTAAGGCAGCAGCGTTCTGGCCTAAATGACGATAGGCATTACCTATGTCCAGATAGGCATCAGTTGCTCCAGGTTGAATAATTAGCCAGCGCTCAAGTTCTTTGATCGCGTGTTGCCAGTCACCTTGTAAACGGGCAATGGTGGCTAGTTGCGATAAGGCGGCAACATGTTGTTGATTAATTTGTAACACTTGTTGAAAAGCATGTTGAGCTTCATCCCAATTTTTTTCTGTCATCAGCAGATTACCCAAATTAAACCAGGCTTCTATACTATTGGGATCAAGATTAATGGCGTGCTGGTAGCTCTGTTTTGCCATAACAGTGTGTTGTTTTTGACGATATAGAGCTCCTAAATTGATATGCGCTGCAATATATTGTTGATTGCGAGCAATTACTTTTAAATATAACTTCTCTGCTTTGCTCCATTGCTGATTTTGATGCGCGTTAACTGCTTGTTCAAAAAAGTACTGTGTTTTAGACGGTTTAGTGCTATTTTTATTGACCAACCGAGATCACCCGCCGAATCTGGTCATTACGAAAACCGATCATACTGGGCCGTTTAACACCGGGCAAGGTAATAACATCGTATAATTCACTGACCACACCTTCAATATTTAACCAGTGCGGTGTGCCACCGGATTTTAAATCGACCACATACAAGCCACAACGGGCTTCCACGTTTTCTTTTTCAAGCCGTTGATCTAAAGGTAAACCCTGAAAGGTTTTATGCCGAGGTTTAGATAAGCCAATTATGGCATAATCTCCATGAATACTAACACCTCGGATATATCCAGGACAAAAGGCCACGACTTCAAATTTTCCATTGTCTGGATCCAGATAACCAAATTCACCGGCACCAGAATTGGCCAGCCATAATTTACCATTTGCCCAGCGAGGAGAGTGCGGCATAGATAAGCCCTGAGCAATAATCTCATTACTTTCTACATCAATCACAATACCGCCATCTTGTCGATGTTCTCGCCAGCCATCTGCAACATTACTTTTTGCAACCGCAGTCACAAAGGCTGGTTTATTGTCTTTAAGTGCCAGACCATTCAGGTGGCATCGGTCTTCAGGGACTAATTGCGTGATAAAGAAAGGTTTCCAGACAGTCTCGAAACTATAATCCATACTGACTGTCGATAAACAGCTAAACAGGGTATTGACAAACACAGGCAAGGCATCTGCATTTGCTGGGGCAATGTCATGCACATCAATATCTGCGGTCATATAACTGAGCTGCGGCACATATAAGCGATCATAATCGTCACTTGTTTCACCGGCAGATAAACTGTTTTTAAAGCGATAAATCTGATACAGGGTGCTTAGCCATAATACCTCGCCATCAGACCATAAGCCCATAGGGCGGTCAAAAGTACGCTCAAACACAGAAAGTGACCCCTGTGGATTGTGACCAATTAAAAAAACCTTGCCTGATTGATAGGTGCTAAATCCCAAACTAAGCTTTTGCTCCACTAG
>CAZDMC010000174.1:0-5085 GCA_964506335.1 uncultured Methylomarinum sp.
CGATGGATTTTGAAGTGAATAAACTCACAATTTAAAAAAAAAAGCATAACCTGTTTTTTTTTACTACAATTAGTTTGAATTATAGGTCAGTAAGTTTTTATTACCTGATTTTTTTATTTCCTAATTTAAGGCTAGAAAATGTTAAATAGTAAACAACAAGGTTTTACATTAATCGAATTGATTATGGTAATTGTGATTTTGGGGATTTTGGCAGCTGTGGCTTTGCCCAAGTTTGCTGATTTGGGGGGTAGTGCAAGAGAGAGTTCCTTAAATGGGCTAGCAGGTTCATTAAGGAGTGCTGCTGTAATTTCAAAAGCAGCCTGGCTTGTAGCTGGTGGTAGTGCTAGTTCTGTTACATTGGATGGAGATGCGGTTACTGTTACCAGTACAACAGGGTATCCTACTGCAAATGCTGCCGGGATTGGTGCTGCTGTAGATTTGTCAGGATACACTCAAAGTTCAGGCACTTTTACTATCACTGGCTATACACCAGCAGCTGGCACCACTTGTCAAGCAGTATATGCCGCAGATGGTACGGTTACTCTCAGTATAGGGGGTTGTTAATGGCATAGCAGTTTGAAACATCCATCTTGACTTATAACTACACTGTAATTATATTTTAGCACCTGAGTAGTCTAAATTTCGAGTGGGATGAAAATAAAAACACCTCAAACCAGAAAAAACAGGGTTTTCGTTTGAACAAGCCAAAACTGTTTTTATAAATGAGTTGGCTCGGTTAATTCCTGGCCCCGATAGTTCAGAAGGTGAACAGCGTTTTATTCTTATGGGTGTCAGTTCACAGTGACAAACTATTAACAGTTTGTCACTGTGAAATAGGCTTGAATACTATCCGCATCATTTCAGCACGAAAAGCTGAGAACCTGTTCAAGATCGTTACGAGCCGCTGTCAGTTGTCTGCGGACGGAGCGCAGAAACCGGAATTTACACAGAGTAAATGAGGATTTCGAGCACCGCCCAAGTACAACTGGCAGTGGCGCAGTAGATTTTGAACAGGTTCTGATAAACAAGAAAGAAACCAGTATGAGGGGTAACCATGCGTAAATCTTATAATTTTTCAAAATCTATTAAAAACCCCTATGCAAGACAGTTAAAAAAACAAATTACTATCCGAATTGATGAAGAAACTATTTCTTATTTCAAAGCAATGGCTGATACAAAGGATATTCCCTATCAAAGCTTAATAAATTTGTACCTCAGGGGACTGTGCAAGTGAACATAGGCAGCTAGAAACAAAATGGGGATAACAGCTAACAAAAAAATCCAGCGGAGGATCATAAGTGCTACCTTTCCTGCTTATGCAAAAAAGCATGCCATTCATGACAACCGCTGATTTTGGCAATAGTGTATTTTTCAGCTTCTTTCTGAACGCAAGAACCTGAAAAACCTTTTTAAAACCATAATGAGGCATAACAAACAAGCAGGCTTTACTTTAGTTGAACTAGTTATGCTTATTGTCATGCTAGGTATACTCTCTGCTACAGCCCTGCCAAAAATTTTTGAAAAAAGCAGCTTTGCCGAACGTGCTTTTTTTGACGACACTTTGAATGCAGTACGTTATGCCCAAAAATTAGCAGTGGCAACAGGGTGTAGTGTGCAGGTTGCTGTTTCTTCAAACAGTTATACTTTAACAAGACAAGGTATTTCTAGTAGCGCATCATGCCCGGGTGGGTCTACCTATTCTTTGGCAGTGCCCCACCCAGGTACAGGGGCTAGCAGTTATTCCGGGGCTGAATCTGGGGTTAGCTTAAGCAGCAGTCCCGCGTCTTTTATATTTAATTCTTTAGGCTCGGTATCGGCAGATGCTACATTAACAATAGCTGACTCCAGAACCATTAGTGTTATTGCTGAAACCGGCTTTGTTTATGCACCGTAAGCAGATTGATTGCAGTTACCAATCCGGTGTTACCCTAGTTGAATTAATACTCTCTATGCTGATTATCAGTATTGCCTTGACCGGTGTATTCACGGTGATGAATCTTACCGTTAGCCACAGTGCCGATCCCCTTATTCAACATCAAGCCGTGTTTATTGCCGAATCTTATCTGGAAGAAATTTTACTACAGGCTTATGCCAATCCGGCAGGGGGCTATAGTGGGTCAGACCGTAGTCAGTTTGATGATGTTGATGATTATAATAGTTTGAGCGATACTGGCGTGCATGACAGCCAGGGAAATTCGGTGGCTATTCTTGCTAATTATAGTGTCACTGTTTCTGTTTCGCCACCGCTTCCTTTAGCAGGCAGTGTTTTTGCAAAAAGAGTGACGGTATCCGTTACTGGTGTGGGTAGCAGTTTAAATTTAGTGGGATATAGAACTGATTTTTAAATGAATAGACAGTTTTGCAACGGTTTTACTCTAATTGAATTGATTATGGTTATAGTTATAGTCGGTATTTTATCGACCATAACAACAAGTATCATCACTTTGCCGGTAAAAAGCTATATCGACCTTGCAAGACGTACCACACTGGTAGACAGTGCAGAAATGGCACTAAGACGAATGCAAAGAGATATTCGAAGAGCGTTACCCAATAGTATAAGAATTACTGGAGGCGCAGTGATCGAAATATTACATACTACAGATGGCGGACGCTATCGGGCAAAACTGGCCAGTGATGGTTCGGGTAATATTCTTGATTTTAGCAGTGCTGACAACAGTTTTGATATTATGGGGTCTTTGACTGTTGCCCCAAGTGGGGAACTTGTTATTTATAACCTGGGTTCAACATCAGCAAACGCTTATGCTGGTAATAACCGAGCCACTATAGATAACACTTCCACCGTTAATTCCGTAGTTTTAAGTTCTGTAAAATTATTCCCTTTCCAGTCACCGCAACAGCGTTTTTTTGTAGTAGATACCCCGATTACCTATAGTTGTGCCAATGGCGAATTGAGACGATACGATAATGCTATTGATGCTTCCTATAGTATCAGTAGTACTACACCTACTTTGGCAAGTCTGAGTTATAAATTACAGGCAAAGGCCAATACTCTGGCTTGCAACTTTAGTTACAATGCAGGAACCGCTACAAGAGCAGGATTGGTGACTCTGGAAATGACTCTAACGGATGCCGCCGGAGAATCCGCCCGATTGATTCATCAAGTCCATGTGGATAATGTGCCATGAATAAGCAAACCGGCTTTTCTCTGGTCATGGCTATTTTTATTTTAGTGGTGTTAGGCTTGTTAGGCGGCTATATGGTAAAGCTGAGCGGTGTGCAACATGCTACATCGACTTATGCCATTCAAGGAGCCAGAGCCTATCAATCGGCAAGAGCTGGAATAAGCTGGGCCATTGCCCGGATTTCTGGTGGAGGGGTTTGTACTGACATAATGACGGCATCGCCTATGAGCTTTACTGATATTAATGGATTTTCTGTTTCTTATACTTGTAATACCAGTCCTACCTATTCAGAAGGTATAGGTACTCACATTATTTATAGAATTACCGCTTTGAGTGAATTTGGCGCGTATAACAGCGCAAACTATATATCCAGGAACATCGAAGTTTCTATTGTTAATTAGAGTTTCATCAGTAAATTCAATGCATTAACAGATATCTTAAGATGAGGTATAAAAAACATTTCCTATCCATAAAAATTCGCGTAGAATGAGTGGATTAAATTTTTGATTGAATGTTTTAAGGTAATTACATGGTAACTATTCGTCTTGCAAGAGGTGGTGCAAAAAACCACCCTTTTTATCACGTTGTTGTCACAGACAGCAGAAACAGCCGTGATGGTCGTTATATTGAGCGCTTAGGGTTTTTTAATCCGTTTGCCCGGGGTAACGAAGAACGCTTACGTTTAGAGGATGAGCGTATAGCCTATTGGAAATCAGTCGGTGCACAACCCTCTGCTCGCGTTGCAAGATTAATTAAAGACGCAGGAAAGGTAGCGGCTTAAATTATTTTTCAGGCAGTATTTTGTCAGAAGACAAACTTATCAGTGCGGGTAAAATATCTGGCGTATTTGGAATAAAAGGCTGGGTTAAGATTCATTCATTGACCGACCCTAGAGAGAATGTATTAAATTATTCCCCCTGGATTTTAAAAAAAGGCAATGAAATAAAGGAAGTCCGTGTTATTAGTGGACAGCGGCAAGGAAAATCAGTCGTTGCCTGTATAGAAAATGTTACCGATAGAGATACCGCAGAGAGATATTCTGGCTGGGAAATTCTAATTAAAAAAAGTCAGTTACCAGAACCTGCTGAAGGTGAATATTACTGGGCTGACCTGGTCGGTTTAAGTGTAGAAACAGAAGCAGGTGCTGTTCTGGGAATTGTTGATCATCTAATTGAAACGGGTGCAAATGATGTGCTGGTTGTTAAAGATGATAAAACTGAACGCTTGATTCCTTTTTTACAGCAACAAACCATAAAAAAAATTGATCTTGACGGCAAACTGATGATTGTTGACTGGGATCCTGATTTTTAGGCTTTGGAAATTCCTTACCATGCGATTCGATATAATAACGCTGTTTCCAGATATGATTCTGCAGGGTGCACGTTATGGTGTGACAGGTAAAGCAATAGGCCAGAATAATGTAGGCTTATCGGTCTGGAATCCTAGAGATTACACCCGGGACAAACACCGAACAGTGGATGACAGGCCTTATGGTGGTGGACCTGGCATGGTTATGAAATATCAACCTCTGGTTGATGCAGTGAATGATGCATTGCAAACAAATAAGCATGAAAATCGTAAAATTGTTTATTTGAGTCCGCAAGGAAAACAGATCACCCAGGATTTGTTAGAGCAAGTCAGTCAACTTTCTCAGTTAATTCTGGTAGCCGGGCGTTATGAAGGGGTTGATGAACGTTTTGTCGATTCAATATGTGATGAAGAATGGTCATTAGGCGATTATGTTATCAGTGGAGGAGAACTAGCGGCACTGGTCGTAATAGATGCAGTAACACGGCTTATGCCAGGCGTCTTGGGTGATGAAGATTCCGCAAAACAGGATTCTTATGCTAACGGTTTACTGGATTGCCCACATTTTACCCGGCCAGAACAAGGTGTCCTGGGGCATGTTCCGGATATATTATTAAGCGGAAATCATCAGGCC